>JALTLF010000053.1:3346-12429 GCA_027005735.1 Chromatiales bacterium
CAGGATCATGTTGAGGCTGGCCACCAGTTGCTGGGGATTGCTGGCGGTGGAATACACGCCGCGTCCCGTGATGGCCGAGTGCCACAGATCGTCCACCCGGTTGTTGCCCCAGGCGAGGGTACCGTTTCGCAGGGCGGGCCAGTCCCCGCCGCCGCCGTTCTGGCCGTAGGGGTCATCGGGATCGAATACCCGGTTGCCGGCCAGGCCCATGCTCACCGGGAAGGTCACCATGTGTTGCCACATGGCGGGGTTGTTCTGGGGGTTCCAGAAGATATCGTCGTTGTCCACGTTCCCGTCGTTGTCATAATCGACCTGGGTGAACGGCGTGAAGGTGGGGACGTTATTGGTCAGATCCGGGCGCAGATCATGGGCCCAGTAGTAGAAGGCGATGTCGCCCAGGAACTGGTTCTGTGGATTCCGGTAGGGGGCACGGCGGTCATAGCTGACCACGCCGAACGGCGGGTTTCCCTGATCGTCCAGGGGGAAGGTATGCGTTTCGTCATCCTCATCGCCGATGTTGTTGGGGTTGTTGTTGGTAAATACATTAGTATTGTTCCATGTTCCATCGGTGAAGGCGATATGGAAGTTCTGGCGGCAGGTGTACTCGGTGCCGTCCCCCGGCTGGCTGCCCCCCGGCACCTTGGCGTAGGGGCTGTTGATACCGCTTTCCTGGTATTTGCGGCCGGCACGGTCATAGGCGGCCTGCAAGGGCGTGCCGGTATCAGTCTCGGGGATGGATTCAAGCCAGTTGAAAAAGGCCGTGCGGTTGGCGCCGGAGAACTCGCGCACGACGCCAATGTTCGTGAACAGGTTGAGCGTCTGGTAGCCAACGCGCACTTTCGTGCCGAGGCGCGAGAAGGAGAGCGTGGTTGCCGTCTTGGCCAGCAGGCGGCGCGAGCGGTAATAGGAATACCAGTTGGCGAAGTTCTGGATTTCCTCGGCATAGGTGCAGTTTAGCGGGTCTGCACAGTCCGTGCGGTTGGGACCACCGGGGAAGGGGGCGTTTCCGGGGGTGATGACCACCTGCGTATAACAGGTGTCGGAGCCGGCGCCCCAGAACAGGTTACCATCATCGACGTGGGTGGCATTGGTGATGTCACACTGTTGCCCCGTGCCGGCATAGGTCCGGGTCGTATCAAAATAGAAATAGAATGCTGGTCCCGGTGCAGGTCGTGGGGGGTTTCCGTCGGGCTGGGGAGGACCAAAAGTGTAATCATTACCAAAGCCATCCCAGTGAAGCTGAAAGTTCGTCGTGAGATCCGCCGTGCCGTTATTGCGGCTGATACCGTCCTGCCAGGCAGCCGTGGGGCTAGCGTTGCCCATGCTGACACCGTATTCGTTTACGGCTGGTGTATAGGTTACCGCCGGATTGTAGTATATCAGGTTGAAAGTGGAGCTAAATGCACGTTGGCTGAGCGCGAAATTGCCTCCAATTCCATCCGGCAGAAACATCCAGACCATACTGCCTGAGTCGTCGAAGGTATAGACGATGTTGGGCTCCACGCCCTCCTGCACGTCCAGCGGGATGTCGCTGATATCGTAGTTCAGCGGCGCGGCCAGCGCGGTGGTGTTGCCCGCGAGGAAAAAGGCCAGACCGAAGGCCATGGCATGGCTGAGAAGGCGGCGGCCGAGACCACCGAGACGGCTATGTGCGAGTGAGCGTTGCATCTTCATGGCTCTGACTCCGTGTTTCCTTGTGTGGGCCGGCGCTGACGGCCGGCTGAAAAATCCATACCGAGAACCAACGGGCATCCGGTATTCAGTTCGCTGGTATTCAGTTTTCCTGGGCGGCGAAGGTCGCCTGTACCACCGCCACGGAATTGGGGTTGCCCCCCTTGCCGCGGGCGGTAATGGTGAAATAGCGCCGTCCGCTGAAGGTATCCGTGCCCAGGTCGAAGGGGATCATTTCGCCCTTCTCGATGACGTACTTGGGCAGGGGCTCGCTGAAGCTGGCCGCCGGCAGGGGCGTGCCGGTATAGCCCAGTACCCAGACGCCGGCCCAGAAGCCCTCGTCATGGGTGGTGTCCTCGAAGCGGCCGAAACCCGCGGTGGTGAACTGCGAGCCGTTCTCCGCGTCGCACAGGCCGGAGGTGCAGTCCACCGTGGCCGGGGTCAGCATGCCGAAACCCGCATCAAGACGAATTTCCGCGTCGCGCATGCCGGCCTCGGCGGCATCCAGCGCGAGGCTCTGGTCGCGCAGGTTACCGGCCATGTTCTGTTCCAGCGAGACGGTGTTCATGGCGGCCACGCCTACCAGCGTCAGCACCAGCAGCAGGATCAGCGCCGTGATCAGGGCGACACCGCGACTCGCGCGGGGCAGCGGACGGGAGAGGCGGGTAAACATGTTCGTGTGTCTCATATCGGCTTGTGTCCTGAAAAAGATCCTTGCCTAGCCGGAGCAGTTGTTCTGGCCCACGCGCTCCCGGCACACGGCGTTGTTGCGAATATAGACCGTGCTGCGAAATACCTTGCGAAACCGCGCGTCATTGTTGGGATCCATGGTGATGGCATTGGCACCCGGAATGCCGAGCAGGGCATAGGTGTTGTTGTCCGCCAGCCCGCGCGGCACGGTCTGCGGCGTGCGCACCAGCAGGCCGATCTGCACGCTGATGATATTGAGTGGATCCGCGACCAGGTCGGCGGTCACATAGCGATCCGGCGAATAGTCCCCGTCCATGTCTTCGCCGTAGAGGATCTGCATGTTCTCTACCCCTTCGGCGATCTCCTGCGGCACGGCGCCGGGTTGCGAGTAATCGAGCCGGAAGAGGGCCGGCTGGCCGTTGATATTGAAGCCGACGTAGTAGGCGCGAATGGAAGACACGATGACCTTTGCGGTGCCGTCGTAGGACTGGCTGAGGGGGTTGCCGCCCGGCGCCACGTTGCCGGGCGCATTGCCGCCGACGCCCACGCCGCGGGAGAGGGTTGCGCCCGCCGCATTCGCCGAGTTCTGGAACACGTCGGCATACTGGCAGTCGGAGATCATGACGATGGTCCCCTGCGGGATGCCGGTGGCGCCGACCGTGGGAATGGCCGCGGCGGTGGGCGGGGTGAGGCCGGCGATGACGATGTCGTCGCGGGCGGTACCGCCCTTGACCACCAGCACGTCGCTGCCGGCGAGGACATTGCCCGCCAGGCCGGCCGGCAGTCCGGCGCCGCTGGAATCCACCCAGGCGCCGGCGGTGCCCAGGGCGCTGATATCCGTGGTGGTGCCCGGTCCCGTGCCGGCGGCTTCATAGCCGCCAACGGAGATAGAAAAATCGTACAGTGTCGGGTCGTTGCTGTTGAGCAGGACGTTGACGCTGGGATTGCAGCCCGAGTAGCCGGCCTGGCGCATGTCCTGGGCCATGAAACTGAAGCCGAAGCGGCCGTTCTCCTGCAGGCGCGCGAATTCCTCCTGCACGGCGTAGTTGCGCTTGTTGGCCGAGAACATGGTGCCGAGGCCCAGCATCAGTACCGAGAAGATGGCCAGCGAGACCATCAACTCCACCAGCGTCAGGCCGCGCGCACGGTCAGGGGAAGGCAGGTTTGCTTTCATCAGGGCGTTCATGGTCATCACGTCTTGCGATCCGGTCAGGGCACGAAGGTATAGGTGTAGCACTTGAGATCCACGGCGGAGTTACCGCTGCAGCCGGTACCGGCGACGCCGGTGCGGTCCTCGTCCCACATGATGGTAATGGTCATGGGCGAGCCGGCCGCGGCGCCGTTGCCGACCACGGTGGCGCGTCCCGAGGGCAGCTGGGCCTCCACCGCCGCCTTCCATTCGGCGGCATCGTAGGCGGCCAGGATGTTGGGCGCGCAGACGACCGCCAGGCAATCGGCGCCCATGGGGGCGTTGTTGGTATCGATATTGTCGTAGTTCCCTGCCGTGAGGCCGGCCTGGTTGGCGCGAATACGCTCGGCCATGTCATAGGCCAGCACCGTGGCCTGGGAGCGGGTCAGGGCGGTGAGGTTCTGGCGCGTGCCGCCGGCCTGCATGCCGGCCAGGCCCAGCAGGCCAATGGCCAGGATGAGCATGGCCACCATGATCTCGATGAGAGTAAAGCCCGCCGCCGCGTTCGGGCGTCTTGCCGTTGTCTTCATGTGTCGTATTCCGCTCATGCGAAGCTTCCGTTTTATCCGCCGCCGCCGAGTCTTCCCCGATCAGGGGCAGGCCACGTCGTTGCCGGCGATGTCTTCCACGACGTTGTTGCCGTTGTTGTCCTGCCCGATGCTCACCCGCCCCATGGGATTGACGTTGAGCGAGCGGGCGCGCAACAGCCGGTTGGCGTCCGCCGCCTCGCCGCACAGCACGAAGGTGCCGGAGTCGTTGCCGCCGCGCAGGGTGCCGTTGGCGTGAAACTGCAACACCGCGCCATTAGTGGCGAACTGGGCGGTCAGGGTCTGGCCGGTGGCGAGCGCATCGGCGGCATTGATGAGCACATCGGTGCCGTCAATGATGGCGTTGCCGTTGAGATCGGTGAAGGCGATCCAGCCGCCTTCCCAGGCCGTGCCGCCGTTGCAGGTGGCGCCGTCGGTGCTGGCGCAGACGGTCACGCGGTGGCCGCGCTTGAGGGCCTCGCTGCGGGCCGCCGAGAGCTGCGCCGAGAGGGCGTTGATGCCCGCCGCCTGGCGGTTGGTGGAGACGATGGTCTGGTAACCCGGCACCACCAGTACCGCGAGGATGGCCAGCACCGCGAGGGTGACCATGAGCTCGATGAGGGTCAGGCCCTGCCGGGAACGTCGTGTTGCTCTACTCATGGGGAGATTTATAGTATGGTTTGCCACGCCTGTCCGGTGGTGACTGACCGGCGGCCATGGTTGACAGACAAGTGGTAGCCGGCGGCGGGCCGCGGCATACCGCCACAGGGGTCGGTATCGGCCGGGACCACGGAAAACATGAGCGAGTTCACAATTATCGGTGGCGGCCTGCTGGGCATGCTCACCGCCCGCGAACTGCACCGCGCCGGGCATGCGGTGACCGTGCTGGAGCGTGGCCGCCTGGGGGGGGAGTCCACCTGGGCCGGTGGCGGTATCCTCTCACCGCTCTATCCCTGGCGCTACCCTGCCGCTGTCAACCGCCTCGCGCGGGAGAGCCAGGCCCTGTATCCCGATCTGTGCCGCGAACTCCGCGACCGGACCGGCGTGGATCCGGAGTGGACGCGAAGCGGCCTGCTGATCAGCGATCTAGCGGCGGAGCTGGAAGCGGCCCTGACCTGGAGCCGGGACTACGGCCTGCGGGCCGAGGTGCTGGAAGACCAGGGAGCGCTTGCCGCCCTCCAGCCCGGCATCGGCGCGCTGGATACCCCCGCCCTGTGGCTGCCGGAGCTGGCCCAGGTGCGCAATCCCCGCCTCATCCGGGCCCTGCGGGCCTGGCTGGCGCAGGCGGGGGTGGAGGTGCGCGAGGGGGTGGAAGTCAGCCGCATCATCTGCGGCGACGGACGGGTCACAGGCCTGGAGGTGCGCCACGGGGACGGGGAAGCCGTGCTGGCGGCCGGGCAGGTCATCGTCGCCGGTGGCGCCTGGAGCGGGGAACTGCTCGCTCGCACCGGGCTGGACCTGCCGGTGCGCCCGGTTCACGGCCAGATGATCCGCTACGAGACCCCGCCGGGCACCCTCGCCCATATCCTGCTAAGCCGTGATCGCTACGTCATCCCGCGCCGGGACGGGCAGGTGCTGGTGGGCAGTACCCTGGAGGAGATCGGCTTTACCAAGCGGACCAGCGACGCCGCGCGGCAGGAACTGGAGGCGGAGGCGCGGCGGATCTTCCCGCCCCTGGCGGACTACCCCCTGCGGGGCCACTGGTCCGGGCTGCGGCCGGGCAGCCCCACGGGCATACCTTATATAGGACCTCACCCGGCGGTGGCCGGTCTGTGGGTGGTGGCGGGGCACTACCGCAACGGCGTGGTGCTCGGCGCGGCCTCGGCGCGCCTGCTGGCCGATCTCGTGCTGGGGCGGGCGCCCCGGCTGGACCCCGCGCCCTATGCCCCCGGGGCGGCCGTGGTTGGATCTTGAGCAGTTCGCTGGTTTATACTCGATCTCATGTCGGATCCCGTGCCACATAAAGACCTTACAAAAGAAGAGGTTGTCGATCTCCTGCGCGCCCGGGGCATCACCCCCACCCAGCAGCGCGTGGACATCGCCCGCATCCTCTTTGCGCGCCCCCAGCATCTTTCCGCGGACCAGGTGCTGGCCGCCGTCAATGCCGAGCGCGCCCATGTCTCCAAGGCCACGGTGTACAACACCCTGGGGCTGTTCGCCCGCAAGCGGCTGGTGCGCGAGGTCATCGTCGATCCCAGCCGGGTGTTCTACGATTCCAACACCCGGCCCCATCACCATTTCTACAATGTCGATCGCCACACCCTCACCGACGTGGACGAGCAGATGGTCAGCATCGAGACCCTGCCGACGCCGCCGGCGGACACGGAACTGGACGGCGTCGATGTCATCATCCGCGTGCGCGACCGCCAGCCGGGGCGCTAGGCGCCGGACGGTATCCCCCTGATTTACCTGTCCCCCGGCGATCCAGTATACTTGCCCGCCCAGCTTTCCCGCCGGAATAGCTCAGTCGGTAGAGCAGCTCATTCGTAATGAGAAGGTCGTAGGTTCGATTCCTATTTCCGGCACCATTTCTCCCCGCACCGCACCGCGCCGTCACGGCGCGGGCGCCGGGTTCTCCTCCGGCATCCCTTGCGGCGCGTCCCCCGGCGCCGGGCGCCGCCCCTTGTGCCGATCACGCCATGCGATGTAGCTGGGATAGTCCCTGTAGCCCCGGCTGAGGATGTAGTCGAGCACCTTGTTGAGGCGATAGAAACCGATGACGGAACTGATGCGCAGGATCTCCCGGCCGTCCTCGTCGAAGAACACCAGCGTCGGCGCATAGACGATGCCCAGGTCCCGCGCCCACTGGCGGGCGGTGGTGGCCACGCCCTGCGGCGTGACCACCGGCGTCTCCGCGCGGATATCCAGTTGCACGGCCTCGAAGGCCCTGAGGCGGCCCGCGATGGCGGTGTTGTTCATGGGGCCCCCGTGGAGCACGTCACAGGGGTGGCAGCGCGGCGCCTCGAAGAACACCACCAGCGGGACCCGCTTCGGATCGGGTCGGCGGCGATCCAGCCGGTAGGGCGGTGGCCGAAAGAGGGGGCTGGCATTGAGGGCGTCGTTACCGTACTCCTCGGCGGCCTCGGCGCGGGCCAGGTAATCGCGGAAGCCTTCCTTCAGGTAGTGTCCGTCGGCGACGTATTCCAGCGCGGCGCGAAAGTAGTAGGGCGGCCGGTAGCCCGTTAGCCGGTACACCACGCGTCCCTGTTGATCGAGAAACAGCAGGGTGGGCGTGAAGTTGACCTTCAGCTCCGTGGCGAAGCGGTTCTCCGGCCTGCTGTGGCCGTGCAGATCCGTGACCGTGCGCGAGCCGCGCACGTCGATGTGGATGACCTCGAAGTACTTGCGCGTGTAGGCGACGATGTCCTCGCGGCCCCAGTTGTTTTCCAGATGGGCGCGGCAATAGGGGCAGTCGTCCTGGCCGAAATACAGGATCAGGCCTCTCTTGCCGGCCCTGCGGATGTCGGCGAGGTCTTCATTGAGATCGAGGAAGGAGACGCGAAACCACGTCGGCAACTCCAGCGGCGTATCAAGGGGACGATCACCGAAACCGGACGGATCCCAGCCCTCGGCGGCGCCCCATGCCGGTACGCACAGGAGCAGGGACAGGAGGAAAAACTGGCGCATGGGAAATACCTCTGGGGCTATTCTAAGTTAAATCGCCGGGGGCTTGGAGTAGAATGCGGGGCGCGGCAGGCAATTTTGTCATGCACTGACAAAGACCACCTTGGACGTGGCCGGAGGGGAGCGAAGGCGGCATGGGAGGCGAGGCGATACTCTTGCGCGGCGCGCTGCTCAATCCACTGGGCAGCGACGACTGGCAATTCATCGCCGATGGCGGCCTGTTTATCGAGGATGGCCTCATCCGCGAAGCGGGTCCCATGCGCCGGTTTCGCCGGGTACCGGAGAGCGCCGTGGTGGACAGCGACGGCCTCCTGCTGCCGGGTTTCATCGACGTCCACACCCACTGGGTACAGCATGCCATTCGCGGGCGTTTCCACGAAGACCTGCTCGACTGGCTGGCCCGCCATGTGTGGCCGGAAGAGGCGCGCTTCGCCGACGCGGCGCACGCCCGTGCTCAGGCACGCCGTTTCTTTCGCGACACCCTGCGCGCCGGCACCACCGCCGGCATGGCCTGGTCCAGCGCCCACAGCGGCGCGACGCGCATTGCCGCCGAGGAACGCCGTGGCGACTGGGTCATCGGTCCCGCCTGGATGAACGTGCCCCTGGACAATGCGCCGGCGGGCGACAACGGCCTGGCGCGGGAACTGGAGAGCTCCTCGGCCGCGGATCTGTGCGCGCCCCTGCTCGCCGCCCTTGGCGCCGATCACTTCGCCGTGACACCGCGTTTCGCGCCGGCGTGCAGCATGGAACTGATGCGCGCCCTCGGCGAGGTGGCCGCCCGCCATGGCTGTTTCATTCAGACCCACCTGGCCGAGTCGCCGGCCGAGGTGCGGGCGACGGCGGCGCGCTTTCCCGCGGCGCGCGACTATACCGATGTCTATGACCAGGCCGGCCTGCTCACGCCCCGCAGCGTCGTCGCCCACTGCATCCACCTGCGGGAGGCGGCCTGGCGGGTGCTGGCGGCGCGGGGCTGCTGGATCGCCCATTGTCCGTCGAGCAACGAGGCGCTGGGCAGTGGCCGCATGCCGCTGGAGACCGTGCGCCGGCACGGCATCCCCTGGGCGCTGGGCTCCGACGTGGGCGCGGGGCCAAGCCACAGCATGCTGCATGTCATGCAGCGTTTTCTCGCCCAGCACCGGGCGGCGGGCTGTGCCGTCGGCCCGCGCGAGGCGCTGTATGCCGCCACCCGCGCCGGCGCCGCCTGCCTGCGCCGGCCGCGGCTGGGCGGTCTGGAGGCGGGCAAGCAGGCCGACGTGGTGGTCCTGCCCCATCCCGGCGGCAGCGACACGGCGGGGGCCTTCGAGGCCCTGTTGCAGGGCGGCCCGGCGGAGCTGGAGACCCGGCCGCTGGCCACCTGGCTGGCGGGAAGGCCGAGCGGCGCG
>JALTLF010000053.1:12529-22640 GCA_027005735.1 Chromatiales bacterium
CGAGCGGCGCGGCATGAGTCTTCAAAGGCCGCCTGCGGTGGCCGATAATCGGTACACGGGCGCACGACCCGGGAACGGACAGAGGAGACGGGCAGTGGGATTTCTCGATGATCTACGCCGCGAGGCCGAGCAGCGGCGCAACGAGGAGGCGAGTGTCGCGGCGCAGCGCGCGGCGCGCGAGGCCTTCTACCGCAGCGACATCCTGCCGCGCATGGAAGCGGCCTACCGCCTGTTTGCGCAACTGGCGGAACACCTCAACTACCTGCGGCCCGAGCAGCCGGTCAACTATACCCTGCGGGGGTACGGCGAATGGCGGGGCTTGCGGCAGGAAAACTACGAACTGCAGGTGGACAGCCGCCAGAACATGCGCCAGCTGGTACTGCGCGCCGAGTGCCGTGGCGAGGAAGAACTGGTGTTCACGGTGGAGGGGCACAAGGCCATCCAGCGCCAGGTGGACTACCTCAACGGCACCGGCCTCTCTTTTCACTACCGCGAGCGGCGCGACGAGCGCATGAACGCCGAGGCGGCGGAGTTCATCGTCAAGCCGCTGGTGCCGGTGAGTCTCACCATGGAGGCCGACATCGAGGAAGGGCGCATCGTCATCGCGCTGCGAAACTTCGAGGACTTCGGCAGCCGGCGCTATTTCCTGGAACCGGGGAAACTCGACGAGGCGGTGCTCGATCAGCTGGCGCGCTACGTGGCGCGGGACAGTGATCGTTTCCTGCAAGACGACGTGGACGCGCAGACGCGCGCCGCCCTGCAGGCGAAGCTGCGCGAGGAAGCGGCGCAGCGCCAGCGCGAGCTGGCCGAGAGCGAGGCCCGCGCACGCGCGGCCGAGTCAGCCGCCGCGGGCCGGAAGTCCCTGCTGGGTGGCCTGTTGAAGAAGGGGGATTGAGCGGCCGGCGCGGACGGGGCTCAGGCCGCGCCGGAGGAGCCGCCGGGCGTGGACGAGGAGGCAAGCTGTTCCTGGCGGCGCGCCGCCAGTTCCTGCACGCCGGGGCGGTTGACGTACTGATCCAGGGTGATGCCGTTGAGGAAGTTGTACAGCCTGTCGCTCAGTTCCTGCCACAGCTCGTGGGTCAGGCAGGGCTCGCCATCGTGGCAGTCGCCGCGGCCCTCGCAACGCATGGTCTCCAGTTTTTCATCCACGGCGAGAATGATGTCGGCGACGGTGATCTCGCCGGCCTCGCGGGCCAGGCGGTAGCCGCCGCGCGGGCCGCGTACCCCCTTCACCAGGCCGTTCTTGCGCAGCATGCTGAACAACTGCTCCAGGTAGGAATTGGAAATGCCCTGGGTCTGCGAGATGTCCGCCAGGGTGACCGGTCCCTCGTTCTGCCGCATGGCGATTTCCATCATGGCCGTGACGGCGTAGCGTCCTTTTGTCGATAGTCTCATGGGAACCTCTAAAACCCTGTCAATTCCACGTTATTAACTAGGTATAAGAGACAACTGTGGATTCGTCAACAAAATCGCTGTGAAATCGTTCCGCCTCAGGCCGGCGCGGCGAGGACGCGCATGGAAAAATCAATGGCTTGCACGTGCTTGGTCAAGGCCCCCACGGACACGAAGTCTACCCCCGTTTGGGCAATTTCCCTTATATTCTCGATAGTTACGTTTCCCGAGGCCTCCAGCAGGGCGCGCCCGGCGGTGAGCGCGACGGCCTCGGCCAGTTGGGCGGGTGCCATGTTGTCCAGCAGCACGCGCTCGGCCCCGGCCTCCAGGGCCTCGCGAAGCTCATCGAGGCTCTCCACTTCCACCTCGCGGGGCAGATCCGGGTGGCGCCGGCCGGCGGCCGCCACCGCCGCGGCGATGGAGCCGGCGGCGAGGATGTGGTTTTCCTTGATCAGCACCATGTCCCACAGGCCGAGGCGGTGGTTGTGGCCGCCGCCGCAGGCCACGGCGTATTTCTGCGCCAGGCGCAGGCCGGGTATGGTCTTGCGGGTATCCAGCACGCGCGTCGTGGTGCCGGCCAGCGCATCGGCGTAGCGGCGCGTCAGGGTGGCGGTGCCCGAGAGGGTCTGGAGGAAGTTCAGCGCCGTGCGCTCGCCGGTGAGCAGCGCCGCGGCGGGGCCGCGGAGTTCGCACACCGTCTGGGCAGGGTCCAGGCGGGCGCCTTCCTCCGCCTGCCAGTGGATGGCGACGCCGGCATCGAGGGCCGCGAACACCGCGTCGAACCAGGGGCGTCCGCAGAGTACCGCCGCCTCGCGGCAGATCACCTGTGCCCTGGCTTCGGCGCGGGGATCGAGCAGGTCCGCGGTGACGTCGCCGCCACCCAGGTCCTCGGCCAGCGCCGCGCCCGCCTGCGCGGCGATGCGCGCGCCGTCCAGTCCCAGGCGCGCAAGCTGGCGTGAAACCGAAAAGGATTGCGTCATGGTCGCCCCCGCATCGAAAGATGGGGCAAGTATAACCGCAGTGGCCGCCGCCCGCGCAGGCTGGACAAGCGGCAGGGGGAGGCGGCATCATGACCGTCGGGAGGCGATCCCCGCTCGCCCACAACCGGAGCACTCGCGGTCTCTTTCATGAAAACCTCCAGCGGACTCCTGCGCGCCTTCATGGAGAGTACGCGCGATCTCCTTCCCATCGTCATCGTGGTCGCCTTTTTCCAGATCGCCGTGCTGCAACAACCCTTCCCGGAGCTGCTCGATCTGCTGACGGGACTGTTCCTCGTCATCCTCGGCCTCACCCTGTTCGTGCAGGGGCTGGAGATGGGCCTGTTTCCCATCGGCGAGAGCATGGCCTACGCCTTCGCGCGCAAGGGCAGCGTCAGCTGGCTGCTGGCCTTCGCCTTCCTGCTCGGTTTCGGCACCACGGTGGCCGAACCGGCCCTCATCGCGGTGACCAAAAAGGCCGCCCAGGTGGCGGCGGAGGGGGGCTTCATTCATCACAGCGAGGTGGCCCGCGAGGGCTACGCCGATGGCCTGCGCTACACGGTTGCCTTCTCGGTGGGACTGGCCATCGTCATCGGCGTGTTGCGCATCCTGCGTGGCTGGCCGCTACACTATTTGATCATCGGGGGCTACTGCGGCGTGGTGATCATGACCCTGTTCGCGCCCCCGGAGATCGTCGGCATCGCCTATGACTCGGGTGGCGTCACCACCTCCACCATTACCGTGCCGCTGGTCACCGCGCTGGGCGTCGGCCTGGCCAGCAGTATCAAGGGACGCAATCCCATGGTGGACGGATTCGGGCTCATCGCCTTTGCTTCCCTGATGCCGATGATCTTCGTGATGATCTACGGGGCCGTCATCTGATGCACGAGCTGGGCCGCTATCTCTTCGACAGCTTCCTTGGTACGCTGACCGATGTCCTGCCCATCGTGCTCGTCATCCTGTGTTTCCAGTTGCTGGTGATCCGGCGGCGCATTCCCAACCTGCGGCGCACGGTGCTGGGTTTCGTCTATGTCATCATCGGCCTGTCGCTCTTCCTCGTGGGGCTGGAGGAGGCGCTCTTTCCCCTCGGCGAGGCGATGGCGAAACAGCTTACCGATCCGGCCTTCATCTACGCCGGCATCGAGGCCATCGGCGGCGCGGTGCGCTGGCAGGACTACTACTGGATCTATATGTTCGCGGCGGCCATCGGCTTTGCCACCACCGTGGCCGAACCCTCGCTCATCGCGGTGGCCATCAAGGCCAACGAGGTCTCGGGCGGGGTGATCAGGCCCTGGGGACTGCGCGCGGCGGTGGCACTGGGGGTGGCCTTCGGTATTGCCCTTGGCACCTACCGCATCGTCACCGGTACCCCGCTGCAGTACTACATTATCGCCGGCTATGTGCTGGTGCTGGTGCAGACCATTTTCGCGCCACGCATGATCATCGCACTGGCCTACGACTCCGGCGGCGTCACCACCTCGACGGTGACCGTGCCACTGGTCACGGCGCTGGGTCTGGGGCTGGCTTCAACCATTCCCGGACGCAGCGTGCTGGTCGATGGTTTCGGACTGATTGCCTTTGCCAGCCTGTTTCCCATGATTACGGTCATGGGCTATGCGCAACTCAGCGAGTGGCAGGCGCGGCGCGGCCACAAATCGGAAAATCCCTGAGGGAGGTATGCCATGCATTTCAAACTGATCATTGCACTGGTGGAAGACGAGAAGACCGATGCCATACTCAAGGTGGCGCGCGAGGAAGGCGCCACCGGTGCCACCGTCATCAACCATGCACGCGGAGAGGGACTGGAAAAGAGCCGCACTTTCTTCGGTCTGTCGCTGGAGACGGCGCGCGACGTGCTGTTCTTCCTCGTCGAGGAGCACATGAGTCGCAAGATCCTCGAGCGCATCGCCCAGATCGGAGACTTCGACAAGTCAAAGGGGACGGGGATCGCATTCCAGATCGATGTCGAAGACGCGGTGGGCGTGGCCCACCAGGTGGAACGCCTTAGTGAAGTAGTGGAGGAAGAGATATGAGCGAACGAAAACTGGTTCGCGTCCGTGATGTCATGAAAACGAAGTTTGATGTCATCGACGGGCTGGAGACCATCAGTAGTGCACTCAAGACCATGAAGCACGTGGAGACCAAGTGTCTCATCGTCAAGAAACGCCATGACGATGATGAGTTCGGTATCCTGCTGCTTTCCGACATCGCGCGCCAGGTGCTGGCCACCGACAAGGCGCCCGACCGCATCAATGTCTATGAGGTCATGACCAAGCCGGTGATCTCGGTGCGCCCGGAAATGGACATCCGTTACTGCGCGCGCCTGTTCAACCGCTTCGACCTGTCGCGTGCGCCGGTCATCGACTGCAACGAAGTGGTGGGTATCGTCAGCTTTACCGACATGGTGCTGCACGGTGTCGTCACCGACTGAGTCTCCTGGCCGCCTGCGGGTGGACCGCCGGAGCGGTCTGCTGGTGCCGGCACGCCGGGTGGACTCGCCCAACCACAACCGGCGGCCCGACGGCAGCGAGATCGAACTGCTGGTGATCCACGGCATCAGCCTGCCGCCGGGGGAGTTCGGCGGCCCTTACGTGGAGCAGCTGTTTACCAACCGACTCGACCCCGGCGCGCACGAGGATTTCCACGAGCTGGCAGAGCTGCGCGTATCCAGCCACCTGTTCATTCGCCGCGACGGCGAGATCATCCAGTTCGTGCCCTTCCACCGCCGCGCCTGGCATGCCGGCGAGTCCCGCTTCCGCGGGCGCGACAACTGCAACGATTTTTCCATCGGCATCGAACTGGAAGGTACTGACGAACTACCCTACGAGGACGTACAATACACGCGTCTCATCGAAGTGTGCCGCGCCCTGCAGAAGGCCTGGCCGGCCCTTGATGAGGCCCATATAGTCGGGCATAGTGACATTGCACCGGGGAGAAAGACGGACCCGGGTCCGGCCTTTGACTGGGCACGCCTGCGGCACGGACTGTATCACCACTGAGGACGGAATCGCCTCTCATGAAACTCATCGCTATTCTCATCGCCCTGGCGGTGGAGCACTTCTCCAGTTTCCTGTCGCAGTGGCGGCGCCTGGAGTGGATGGCGGCCTGCGGCAGCGGGCTGTACCGTCGTCTCGAGGGCTTCGGCTGGCGTGGCGGCGTCCTCGGCGTGATCGTCGTGGTGGGCGCCCTGCCGCTGGCCACCTTCTTCATCGTGCTGTTGCTGGAGAGCCTCGGCTGGGTGCTGGCCTTTCTCTTCGGCCTCGCGGTGCTGATCTATTGCCTCGGCCCCGGTGACCTGGTGGACGAGGTGGAGGGCTATATTGCCGCCACCGAGCGGGGCGACCGGGAGGCGGCCCATGAGTACGCCATTCAGATCCTTGGCGACGAGGCCCCGCGCGATCCGGTGGCGCTGGCGGAAGAGATGAAGGGTGTGATGTTCCTGCGCCTCAACGAACGCTTCCTTGGCGTGCTGTTCTGGTTCCTGGTGCTGGGGCCCCTGGGCGCGGTGCTCTATCGCACGAGTACCTTGTTGCAGGATCACGCCGCAGAACTGGATGAGGAGTTCAACGCCAATCTGGCACGCCTGCGCTGGATCCTCGACTGGCCCTGCGCGCGCCTCAACATGCTGGCCTTCGCGCTGGCCGGCAGTTTCGTTGATACCATGAGCTGCTGCGCGGGGCTGGATGATTTCCTGCGCAAGGACAACGATGTGCTGATCATGGACGCCGCCCATGGCGCCATGAAATACGAACTGGCGGCCACCGAGGCGCCCGAGGGCAGTCCCGACGTGGAGGGTGTGGCCATCGCCCTGGCGCTGGCGCGGCGCAGTTTCCTTACCTGGATCGGCGTCATCGCCTTCCTCACCATTGCCGGCTGGGTGGTGTGAGGCGCCGCCCTTTTCCCCGTTCCCCTGTTCGTTCCCTGTTTCTCCGACGGTGTCTTGCCGTCGGCCTGCTGTTGCCCCATGTCTCGCTGGCCGCGGGGGAGACGGCTGTCGCGGTGGTCGATGACGTGGGCCGGCGCGTCCACCTGTCCGCGCCAGCGCGGCGCATCGTCAGCCTAGCGCCCCATCTCACCGAACTGGTCCACGCCGCGGGCGCGGGGAGGTACCTGGTGGGCGTGGACAGCGCCTCCGACTACCCCGAGGCGGTGCGTGCCCTGCCGCGCGTCGGTGGTCTCGGGCGGGTGGATCGTGAACGCCTGCTGCGCCTGCGCCCCGATCTGATCCTGGTGTGGCGCAGCGCCACCGATGCCGAGCGCCAGCGCCAGCTGGAAACGCTGGGCGCGGCGATCTTCGTCAGCCGGCCCCGTAGCCTCGCCGGCGTCGCCGCCACCATCGAACGCCTCGCCACCCTCGCCGGTGTCCCTGAACGGGGCCGACAGGCCGCCGCGGCCTACCGGCGGCGACTGGCGGAACTGCGCGCGCGCTACGCCCGCCGCGCGCCCCTGCGCGTGTTCTACCAGGTGTGGGACCGGCCGCTCATGACCATCAACGGCGAACACGTCATCAGCGATGCCATCCGCCTGTGCGGCGGGGAAAACATCTTCGCCGGGCTGCGCGCGCTGGCGCCGCGGGTCAGCATCGAGGCCGTGCTCGCCGCCGATCCCCGCTTCATCGCCACCAGCGACGGTGGCATGGACGGGCGGGACCGCCTCGCGCGCTGGAAGCGCTGGCCGGCGCTCGCCGCCAACCGAGGCAACGGCTACCTGGTTCTGCCCGCCGACGAGATCTCGCGCTTTACCCCGCGCATCCTCGATGGCGTGGAAAAACTGTGCAGGGCGATGGATGCCACACGGCGTTCGCAGTGAGTCGCTGCAAGAAGTCAGCCACAAGGAAAACATATTATTCACCACAAAGGGGCGCTCTCGGCATGGCCCAGGCCAGCCTCTCGACCTTCGGTCTCACCTTCTCCATGCCTAACGCGGCAGAGCCTGTCCCGCGAGCGAAGCGAGTGATGTGGGCACTTGCACATCCCTGCGCGTCGCGCCGAGTACGCAGAGAAAATCGGTTGCAACCACGGGGGTCACGGGGAACACGGGGAAAACATTTTCAGTCATTCCGGGCTGAGCCATGCTGCACATGGCGAGGCCCCGGAATCCAGCAGGTTTGAAAAGCCCGCGGTCGTGGGTAGTGAAGGCCGGGGGCTTATATCCCGTAATCCTTGCCCTTATCGCCTGCCCTCTACAGGGTACCAGGGGTCCTGAGAGGGATCGAACAGGACTTTGCGGTTGAGGACAGGTTTTATTTCCCCGTGCACCCCGTGTTCCCCGTGGTTTATGAATCTTTTTCTTTGTGTCCTCTGTGCCCTCTGTGGTCAAGGCGCTTTCGCCTGCGCCTGGATGTCCCGCAACTTCGGCACGGCGAGGCCGGCTTCGTCGGCGATTTCGATGGCGCGCGCGAGGCGCGCGGGGGCGGAACGGCCCATGCACTGGTGGTGCAGGTCGCCCTGGATGGCTTCCACCATGCCTTCGATGAGCCGTTCGCGCTCGACCTCGTGGCCCACGAGCCAGGCCTGAATGTCCATGACTTCGTCGGCCACCGCGCGCGCGAGGTCCTGGTGCCGTTGCCACAGGGTGTCCACGTCGCCGCCCACGACCAGGCCGCAGATGTTGGTGGTGAGGATATAGACGTTCTTGCGTACCAGCTCGTATTCCATTTCTTCTTCGCTGGCGACTTCCCAGCAGGGGATGTCGAGGCTCTCGAGGGCCTCTTCGAGGATGGCGGCGCGTGGGCCAAAGACCGGTGAGGGTACCAGCACCTTGTAGTCGTGGCCCTTCTTCTTTTCGAACCAGACGGAGATCACCGTGGGGTTCGTGATCCCGTGGCGCTGCCAGTCTCGCGGCAGGAGTTCGTTCTGCAACAGGCCGAGCCTGTCGCGCCAGACCGTCGGCAGGCTCTCCAGCACCGGGTGCAGGTCCTTTTCCCCCACGGCGACGAGCACCAGCGCGGGATCGGGAACGGTACGCGCATAGGCGTCGATATTGGAGCGCCGCGAAACGGGATACACGGGATGACCGGTGCGTAACAGGCCGCGGGTGAAGACCCCGCCCATTTCACCGATGCCAATGACGACGACTGGTTCCTGCATGACTTGTTCCCCCTCTGGACGGGCGCGCCCCTGTGATTCCTAAGGCCTGATTGTAAGGCAGCCGCGGTCCCGGCAACAGGCTTGCGAGCGGCAGGCCGGGCTCAGAAGTCGTGGCGCAGACCCATGACGATGGCATTGGAGGCGCCGTGCACGCCGCTGAAGAGACCATAGACCCCGGAGCGGTGATGCACGCGGACAAGAAACCGCCAGTCGCGGACAGTGGGCGGCGCGAGTGTCACTTCGAACAGCAGGTAGTTGAGGAAGCGCGCCGTCTCGGTATGGCGCAGGGCCTCCAGTTGCGAGTCCTCGGTGATATAGGACAGGCCCTCGCCCACGGCAAAGGTGGTGCGCAGGCTCTCGTCCCAGGCGAAGCCCGCCCAGCGGTAGATGGCGACGACCACGTACTCGTCGTAGCCTTGCACGCCGGTGTGCTGTGCATACTGTAACTCGATGGCCAGGCTGCGCTGGCGCGTGTAGCGGGCGAGGGTGTGTCCCACGGCGAGGCCGCGCAGGGGAAAGTCGCTGTCCAGTTGGGCGCGCAGGGTCAGGGTCTCGAAGAGGGGATCGGCGCTGAGCTGTCCGGCATAGACGGCGAGGTAGCTCGACGGCGCGCCGGCACTGCCGTCGGCCCCGGCGGGCGGCGCCATGGCCCACAGCAACCAGCACAACAGGGAAAGTGGCAGGCGTTCCCGCCGCGGCCGGATCAGCGGGGATGGTTCCACTGGGCCTCCGCCTCGCCGGCCTCGCGGTTCAATACCCGGCAGAGCACGAAGAGGAGATCGGAGAGGCGGTTGAGGTAGGCGATGATCTCACCGCGCACCTCTCCTTCGTGGGCGAGCGTGACCACGCGACGCTCGGCGCGGCGGCAGACGGTGCGCGCCACGTGGCACAGGGCCGCCGCGGGCGTGCCGCCGGGGAGGATGAATTCCTCCAGCGCCGGCAGTTCACTGTTGAACTCGTCGAGCCAGTTCTCGAGGCGCTGGATGGCCGCCGCGTCGATGGCCTGGTAAGCCGGCATGCACAGCTCGCCGCCGAGTTCGAAGAGCTCATGCTGGATCCGTACCAGGGGTGCCTTTATTCCGTCGGGCAGGTCGTGGCTGAGGAGCAGGCCGAGGAAGCTGTTGAGTTCGTCGATGGTGCCATAGGCCTCCACCCGCGCATGATCCTTGGCAATGCGCGTGCCGTCGCCGAGACCGGTACTGCCCTGGTCGCCGGTGCGGGTGTAGATCTTCGAGAGTCGCTTGCCCATGTTGCCTCGCCTTGTTGCGCCTTGCCGGGTGGCAGGGTGAGCCGCGCTCAGCTGTCGAGGCGGTAGATCACCGGCAGATCCACATTATACAACCGGAAGGCAAAGCGATCCGCGAAACCTTCGATGCGTTCCACCTGCTCCAGCGCGCGTACCGCGCTGTGATCCAGCAGGCCGTGGCCGGAACTGCGTTTGACGTGCACGGCCCGGATATGTCCCTGCGCCGAGATCTCGAAGGCGAGCAGCACGGTACCCTGCCAGCCCTTGCGCCGCGCCAGCGCGGGATAGTTGAAGTAGCGCGCGATGTCGTGGCGCAGGCGCTCGGCGATGAACACGCGCGCCGCGGCCTCTCGCGCCGTGCTCTCGCGAGGCGCGGGGGCGGCCTCGCCGGCTGCCGTGGCCGGGGG
>JALTLF010000054.1 GCA_027005735.1 Chromatiales bacterium
GCATGCACGACAACAACAAATGGATCGCCGCCATCTGCGCCGCGCCGAAGGTGCTCGCCACCGCCGGGCTGCTTAACGGCCGCCACGCCACCAGCTATCCCGGCAGCCTGGAGGGCATCGACACCGAGGACCTGCACTACGAAGAAACCCCGGTTGTGGTGGACGGCAACATCATTACCTCGCGCGGGCCTGGCACGGCCATGGATTTCGCCCTCACCCTCATCGAAGTGCTGTTCGGCATGGACAAGCGAGCGGAAGTGGAAGCTCCGCTGGTGCGTAGTTGCGCTTAACCCCCAGGCGGCTTTGCCCGCGTTGAAACCCGTGCGGCGCGTGCCGTAAAATTCCGTCGGGCTGGACATGGCCCGCATCCAGATTGAATTCACTACACAACAGGGAGGTAACCCATGCACAGCGATGAAATCGCTTCCTTCAAGTTCGGCCCCGGTTTCTTCTATCTCGGCATTGTCTCCATTGCCGCCGGGGTATTTATTCTTTCAATGCCGGCGCCCGGTTACGCCGGGTCGACCCTCATCGGGTTTGGTTTCCTGTACCTGTTCCTAGGTACGCGTACCTACATACGCATGTACCCCGACATGATGGCAGTCGGCATCGGTGGCGCGAATGTCGTCAGGTATGCAGACATCAAACGTGTCGAGAAAAAGGGTAAGAGCGTGCACCTGCATCCCCGGGACGGTGGCAAGCCCCGGCGGTTCGGCATCAACCAGTTGCGCAAGGAAGACGCGGCGAGCTTTCTTGCCCTGTTGAACGCCAAAGTCGCCGAGGCCGCTGGCGCGAAGTCCGACGCTGCAACGCCCGAGCCCCAGGCGGTGGGAGACACCGCGCATGCGCCCCAGAAAGCGGACAGGCCGGCGGACAGCACCACGGAATCGGTCCCGGATCCGGTGCCAGTATTCAACGGACTGGTCGTGACGAGCCTGTTCATCAACACGCTTGTTTCCGTGTTGGCAGGCCTGGATCCCGCGGGTCCCGGCATGGTACTCGCCATTGTCATGGGATCCTTCGTGGCGCTGTCCCTGGTGGGGCTATTACTTCTTCAGTCGGGCAATCTCAAGGCCGGAAACATCCTCGCGTTCATCGGATTCGCCCTGTTCGTCCCCATCGGAATCATCGGCGTAATGGGTGTTGCCCGACACGTTGGCTACGTGCGGCGCCTGGAAGCCACCGCATGAACCTCGCATCAGGGCGAGCAGGGACGGGGGCGAAGGACAAGGCCCCTGTCCTTGCCATGATGCGCCTGCCCCTGCCATCATAGCCCCATGCGCATCATCGAAGTCATCACCGACGAGGGGCACATCGACACCCTGCGCGGGATCGCCGAACACCACGAGATCCTCGATTTCTGGGTCGAGAACGCCGCCCCCGGCGAGCGTTCCAGCGTGCGCATGCTGGTGCGTCCGGCCAAGCAGCAAACCATCATCGACGTGGTGCAGAAGGCACTGGCCAGCGACGAGGGATCGCGCATCATCATCGA
>JALTLF010000055.1 GCA_027005735.1 Chromatiales bacterium
ACGCGCGAGGCGCGGCGGCGCTTCGATGCGGCAGCGGGCACGGACTGAGGCAACAGGCCGCGGGCCGGACCGCGCGGCGGCACCGGCAGGGGACTAAATACGTGTTCCGAATTCCACTACAGTTTACAGACGTCGAACGCTCTCCGGGGCGGCGTTTACGGACCGTCAGCCGCAGGGAAGCGGCTGTCGAGCGTACAGGGACGTATGTACCGCGTGTCCGTAAACGCCGCCCCGGAGAGAGACAGGCAGATGGTGCAATCCGCTTATTCTCAGGTGATCGGGGATTCGGAACACGTATTTAGTGTCGCGAGAGGGCAGGAGAAGGTGAGACCGGAGGTCGAGAAGCTGGCCTGGGCCACGCCCAGAGCGACCGCGGCTGTCGAGCGTACAGGGACGTATGTACCGCGTGTCCGTAAACACCACCCCGGCGAGAGACAGGCAGATAGGGCAATCCGCTTATTCTCAGTTGATCGGGGATTCGGAACACGTATTTAGATGGCCTTCTCGCCTTCCTCGCCGGTGCGGATGCGTACCACCTGTTCCACGTCACTGACGAAGATCTTGCCGTCACCGATCTTGCCGGTGCGCGCGGCATTGGCGATGGCCTCCACGGCGCGCTCGACCAGATCTTCCGTGACCACGGCCTCGATCTTGACCTTGGGCAGGAAATCGATCACGTACTCCGCGCCACGATAGAGTTCGGTGTGCCCTTTCTGACGGCCAAAGCCCTTGACCTCGATGGCGGTCATCCCCGTGACACCGATCTCGGAGAGCGCCTCCCGGACATCATCGAGCTTGAAGGGTTTGATCACGGCTTCGATCTTTTTCATTGCCTTAGCATCCCTTTTCTATTGTTGCGGGTCCCCTGCGGGCCCGGTGGTTTTTACCCTGGCGAAGTTTCCGACTGATTTTGTCATTACGAGAAACGAAGCGGCGACACGGCTACCGGCCACCTGAACCCTCACGACCGGATCGCCACCCTCGCAATGACGGCAAATTGCTGTCAGTCAGCACTTCCCCGGAGAAGAGACCATGACCATACCAGCCACGGGCGCGGCGGGGAAGCCCCTTTCAGCGCTCGCGGCCATAGGCCGAGGTAATGGGATAGCGCCGGTCGCGTCCGAAGGCGCGCCGGGTGATACGCACCCCGGGGGGGGCCTGGCGACGCTTGTACTCGTTGCGATCCACCATGCGCACCACGCGCCGCACGGTCTCGGCATCGAAGCCCGCCGCAACGATGTCCTCCACCCCCTGGTCCTGCTCCACGTAGCGGCGCAGGATGGGATCGAGGATCTCGTAGGGCGGCAGGCTGTCGGTGTCCTTCTGGTCGGGCGCCAGTTCCGCCGAAGGGGGGCGCTCGATGACACGCAGCGGGATGACTTCCTCGATGGCATTGCGCCAGGCGACCAGCCGGTAGACACGGGTCTTGACCACGTCCTTGAGCACGCAGAACCCCCCCGCCATGTCGCCATACAGGGTGGCGTAGCCCACCGCCATCTCGCTCTTGTTGCCGGTGGTGAGCACCATCTTGTGCTTCTTGTTGGAAATCGCCATGAGGATCACGCCGCGGCAGCGCGCCTGGATATTCTCTTCGGTGGTATCCACCGGGTAGCCGGCAAACTCCCCGGCCAGCGCATCGAGAAAGGCCTGGTACACCTCGTCGATGGAGATCTCGTGGTACTCCACGCCCAGCCGCCGCGCTTCCTCGGCGGCATCCTCGCGGCTCATGGCGGCGGTGTAGCGCGAGGGCAGCATCACCGCCTCGACGACGTCGGCGCCGAGGGCATCCACGGCCACCGCCAGGGTCAGGGCCGAGTCGATGCCCCCCGACAGGCCGATGACCGCGCCTTCGAAACCGTTCTTGGTGACGTAGTCGCGCACGCCAAGCACCAGCGCCCTGTAGATGCTGGCATCGGTGGACAGGGGTGGCGCCGGCGCCCCCGACACCAGCGGCGCCAGGCGGCCATCCCGCCGCGCGAAGTCCACCGTGAAGAGGCCCTCTTCGTAGGCCGGAAAGCGACAGGCCAGCCTGCCCGCGGCATCGACGACGAAGGATTCGCCGTCGAAGACCAGTTCGTCCTGGCCGCCGACGAGGTTGACGTAGACCAGCGGCACGCCGCTCTCGCGCGCGCGGCGGCTGACGATGTCTTCGCGCTCGCTGCCCTTGTCGACGTGGAAGGGCGAGGCATTGATGTTGAGCACCAGTTGCGCGCCGTCGGCCGCCACCTCGGCCACCGGCCCGGCCTCCCACACATCCTCGCAGATCACCGCCCCGACCCGGCACGGGCCGATGTCCGCCACGCAGTGTTCACGGCCGGGAGAGAAATAGCGCTTCTCGTCGAAGACACTGTAGTTGGGCAGGTGTTGCTTGTCGCCACGGCCCAGTACCTCGCCATCGCGCATCATCACGACGCTGTTGTAATGGGCCTCCCCCTCGCGGCGCGGGTAACCGAAGACCACGGTGATCCCCCGCACCGTGTCCTGGATGCGCGCCACGGCAAGGGCGACGCGTTCGTACATGCCGGGGCGCAGCAGCAGATCCTCGGGGGGATAACCGGTCAGGGTGAGTTCGGGAAAGACGACGATATCGGCGCCCAGTTCGTCGCGCGCGCGCGCGCTGCTGTCGATGACGCGCGCGGCATTGCCGTCGATATCCCCCACCAGCAGGTTGAGCTGGGCAACGGCGACGCGCAGCTCCCCCCTGCCGCCCTGCTGTGCCTTCATCATGTTGCCCCGGCAAGACGGCGCGCCATGGTCGCGCCCATCTCCGCCGGTGAGCGCGTGATGCTCACGCCGGCGGCCGCCAGTGCCTCGAACTTGCCCTCGGCGGTGCCCTTGCCGCCGGCGACGATGGCGCCGGCATGACCCATGCGCTTGCCCGGCGGCGCGGTCACCCCGGCGACGTAGGCGACCACCGGCTTGGAAACCGATGCCTTTATATAGGCAGCCGCCTCTTCCTCCGCCGTGCCGCCGATCTCGCCGACGAGGATGATGCCCTCGGTCTGCGGATCTTCCTCGAACAGGGCCAGGCAATCGACGAAGTTCAGGCCCTGGATGGGATCACCGCCGATACCGATGCAGGTGCTCTGCCCCAGGCCCTGCCGCGTGGTCTGGTCCACCGCCTCGTAGGTCAGGGTGCCGGAGCGCGAGACGATGCCGATGCGCCCGGGACGGTGGATGGCCCCCGGCATGATGCCGATCTTGCATTGCCCCGGCGTGATGATCCCCGGACAGTTGGGCCCGATGAGACGCGCCGGCGAATCGCGCAGCGCGGCCTTGACGCGCAGCATGTCCTGTACCGGGATCCCCTCGGTGATGCAGACGATGACCTCGATGCCGGCATCGGCGGCCTCGAGGATGGCATCGGCGGCAAAGGGCGCCGGGACATAGATCATGCTGGCATTGGCGCCGGTCTCGCGCACCGCGTCGTGCACGGTGTTGAACACCGGCCGCGCCAGGTGGGTCTGGCCGCCCTTGCCCGGCGTCACGCCACCCACCAGCCTGGTGCCGTAGGCAATCGCCTGCTCGGAATGGAAACTGCCCTGCTTGCCGGTGAAGCCCTGGCAGATGACCCGCGTCTCGCTGTCCACCAGTACCGCCATCAGCCCTGCCCTCCCGCGGCCGCCACGACCTTTTGCGCCGCGTCGGTGAGATCCGTCGCGGTAATGATGGTCAGGCCGCTGGCCTCCAGCAGGGCCCTGCCCTCCTGCATGTTGGTGCCTTCCAGGCGCACCACCACCGGCACGTGGATGTCGATCTCGCGCACCGCCTGGATGATGCCCTCGGCGATGAGGTCGCAGCGCACGATGCCGCCGAAGATGTTCACCAGGATGGCGGCGACCTTGTCATCGGCAAGGATCAGCTTGAATGCCTCGGCAACGCGCTCGGCGGAGGTACCGCCACCGACATCGAGAAAGTTGGCCGGCGCCCCGCCGTGCAGGTGAATGATGTCCATGGTCGCCATGGCCAGTCCCGCGCCGTTGACCATGCAGCCGATGTTGCCGTCGAGACGCACATAGTTGAGACCGTGCTCGTGGGCGCGATTCTCCAGCTCGTCCTCCTGGGCCGGATCGCGCAGGGCCTGCAGGTCGGCATGCCGGTAGAGGGCGTTGTCGTCGATGTTGATCTTGGCGTCCAGCGCCACCAGTTCCCCGCCCTCGGTGAGCACCAGCGGATTGATCTCCACCATGCCGAGATCCTTTTCCGTGAACAGCCGGTACATGCCCTGCATGAGGCGCGTCAGCGCACGCAGCGAGTCATCGAGACCGAGGCGAAAACCCAGCAGGCGACACTGGTAGGCCTGCAGGCCCACCACGGGATCGATGCCCAGGGTATGGATGGCCTCGGGCCGGGTGCGCGCCACCTCCTCGATGTCCATGCCGCCGGCGGCGGAGGCGACGACCATGACGCGTTCGCGGCTGCGGTCGATGAGCATGCCGAGATAGAGTTCACGCGCGATGTTCACCGGGCGCTCGATGAGCAACTGTTCCACCGGCTGGCCCTCGGGACCGCTCTGTGCCGTGACCAGGCGCGTGTCGAGCAGGGAGTTGACCGCCTCGCGCATGGCCTCGACGCCGCTGACCCGCTTGACGCCGCCCGCCTTGCCGCGGCCACCGGCGTGTACCTGCGCCTTGACCACGCAACCATGCGCGCAGATCTCGGCGGCCTCCTGCTCGGCCTGCGCCCCGGAGCGGATGACGATCCCCTCGGGCACGGGGATGCCATAGTCGCCAAAGAGTCGTTTGGCCTGGAACTCGTGAAGATTCATGAAGATACCTGTCCGCCCCGGTAAAATATGCTATTTTAACAAACTGCGATAAGAGTCAAAGCCACCACCGGTCTTTTTTGTCCGCCTGCCGTGCGCCGCGACGCCGTACCGAAGGAAGCCCCCGTCTCCATGCGCATCGTCCCCCTTCTCGCCCTCGCCATCCTCATCTGGCTGGTGTACCGCATCTGGCGCAACAGCCGCCACGATAACACGCGCCGGCGCGCGCCCGGGCAGAAAACCACCGAACAGGTGGAACGCATGGTGCGCTGTGCAAAATGCGGCCTGCACATCCCGCAGCACGAAGCCCTGCGTGCAGGCGAGCGCTTCTACTGCTCGCCCGCGCACCGTGACAGCGACGAGGCCTGAGGGCGGGCGCCCATGGATCTGGTTCCCGGTACCGGCGCGTCGCTGACGACGAAAGAGGCCCGCGACAGGCATACCTGGCGACCGCTCACCTTCCTCTCGCTCTACCGCCTCACGCTGGCGAGCATCTTCGTGGTCATCCTGGTGGCGGGCAGGAGCTTCGCGCCGCTGGGCCAGGACATCCCCGTCCTGTTCAACGTGGTGAGCATCGCCTATTTCCTTGCCGGGCTGGCCGGCTTCATCGCCGTGCGCCGGCATCGCCCCGCCTTCGAGACCCAGGTCCTGCTTGGCGTGGCCACGGACATCCTCGCGCTGATCCTGATCATGCATGCCAGCGGCGGCGCCCACAGCGGCCTCGGCATCCTGCTGGTCATCAGCGTGGCGGGGGCCAGTATCATCACCTCGGGGCGCACCGCCCTGACCCTCGCCGCCATCGCCTCGGTGGTGGTACTGGCCGAGGCCCTCTACCAGGTGATGGATGGCAATGCCAAACCCGAGGGCATGATCGCCGCGGGCCTGCTGGGTATCACCCTCATGGCCTCGGCAACGCTGGTGCATTTCGTCGCGCGACGCATCATGGAGTCCGAGGCCCTGGCGCGCAAACGCGGCATCGACCTGGCCAACATGGCCGAGCTCACCGAGCACATCATCCAGCGCATGCAGACCGGCATCCTCGTCATCGATCCCGACGATCACGTGCGCCTCATCAACGACTCCGCCTGGTACATGCTGGGCATGCCGGTGATGGGTCGCCATCCGGCGCTGGCGGATGTCTCCGCCGAACTCTACCGCCAGTTGCAACGCTGGCGCGCGGAGAGCGACTATGCGCCGAGCACCCTCCAGCTCAGCGCCGCGCAGGCGGCGATCATGCCGCGCTTCGCACGCATCACCCAGGACGAGCGCCCCGGCGTGCTGATCTTCCTCGAGGACACCTCGGCCATGGCGCAACAGGCCCAGCAACTGAAACTCGCCTCTCTCGGCCGTCTCACCGGCAGCATCGCCCACGAGATCCGCAACCCCCTTGGCGCCATCAGCCATGCTGGCCAGTTGCTCGCCGAATCCAGCCACCTCGACGAACACGACCAACGCCTGCTGCAGATCATTGCCGACCAGTCGCAGCGCGTGAACGACATCGTCGAGAACGTCCTGCGTCTCAGTCGCCGCGACCGGGGCGACCCGCGGATCTTCGAACTGCGTGAATTCCTGCAGGGTTTCATCGCCAGTTACTGCCGCGATCACGGACTGCCGGAGTCCGCCTTCGTGGTGGAACTGCAACCCGACAACATCGTGATTCGCTTCGACAAGCTGCACCTCGAGCAGATCATGACCAATCTGTGCGACAACGCCTTCCACCACAGCCGCAAGGCGGACACCACCCCCCAGATCGAGCTGCGCGGCGGCATCGCCGAGGAGTTCTCGCGGCCCTATCTGGACGTCATCGACAACGGTCCGGGGATGGACGCCGACACCCTGCAGAAGATCTTCGAGCCCTTCTTCACCACCGAGCCCGAGGGCACCGGGCTGGGACTTTATATTTCCCGCGAACTGGCCGAAACTAACCAGGCGCACATTACCTGTCTGCCCGGTCCGGCCGGCGGCAGCTGTTTTCGTATCAGCTTCCAGGATCCGCGCAAGTATATCGGTTAAGCTCACACAGGCATGGCCAGCAACGACAAGCACAGTCCCCACGCCCTCGTCGTCGATGACGAGCCCGACATCCGCGAGTTGCTGGAGATCACTCTCTCGCGCATGGGGATCGACACCCACAGCGCCGCCGATCTCGGCGAGGCCCGCCACCTGCTGGCGGAACACGACTTCGACATCTGCCTCACCGACATGAAGCTGCCCGACGGCAACGGCATCGAGCTGGTGCGCCACATCTCGCAACACCATGCCCGCCTGCCGGTGGCCATGATCACCGCCCACGGCAACATGGAATCGGCCATCGAGGCGCTCAAGGCGGGCGCCTTCGACTTCGTCTCCAAGCCGGTGGATCTCGGCGTGCTGCGCTCACTGGTCAAGACCGCGCTCCGGCTGTCGGCCGAAAGCGAGGCGCCGCCGGGTCCGGCGGCACAGCGCCTGCTGGGTTCCTCGGCGGCCATGGAGCGCACGCGCCGTACCATCGACAAGCTGGCGCGCAGCCAGGCGCCGGTGTTCATCCACGGCGAATCGGGCACCGGCAAGGAACTGGTAGCCCGCCTGATCCACGAACGCGGCCCACGCGCAGGCAACGCCTTCGTGCCGGTCAACTGCGGCGCCATCCCCACCGAGCTGATGGAGAGCGAGTTCTTCGGCCACCGCAAGGGCAGCTTCTCCGGCGCCACCGAGGACAAGGCCGGCCTCTTCCAGGCCGCCGACGGCGGGACCCTGTTCCTCGACGAGGTGGCCGACCTGCCCCTGCACATGCAGGTCAAGCTGTTGCGCGCCATCCAGGAAAAGGCCGTGCGCCCGGTGGGCGCGCAGGAAGAAGTGCGCGTGGACGTGCGCATCCTCAGCGCCACGCACAAGGATCTCCCCGCCATGGTGGAGGCCGGGGAGTTCCGCCAGGATCTCTTCTACCGTATCAATGTCATCGGCGTGGAAGTCCCCAGCCTGCGCGAGCGCCGCGAGGACCTGCCCGAACTGGTGGACCACTTCCTTGCGCGCATCGCCGCCGACTGGGGGGTGGACAAGCCGAAACTCAGTCCCGCCGCCAGCGCCGCGTTGGCCGACTACCCCTTCCCCGGCAACGTGCGCGAACTGGAAAACATCCTCGAGCGCGCCATGACCCTGTGCGAAAACGACACCATCGAACCCGCCGATCTGCAACTGCCGGAAAACGTCGCCATGGACACGGAACGGGGCGCGGCGCAGCTCGAACCCTACCTCGACCAGAAGGAACGCGAGGCCATCGTCCGGGCGCTGGAACAGACCCGCTACAACAAGACCGCCGCGGCAAAACTGCTCGGCATCACCCTGCGCGCCCTGCGCTACCGCATGGAAAAGCTCGGCATCGAGTAAAAAGACCCTTAACCACGGAGGGCACAGAGAAGAGAAAAGAATTTTTCACCACGGGGCACACGGGGATCACGGGGGAAAGACAATATTCCATGAGTTTCGCGCTTGTTCGCGACCCGGCTGGAAGATTTTGACGCAATGAAATCTGACCGCCAGGGACACAAAAGCACGCGATGGAAAAAATGCCGTCATTCCGCCCGCATGGGAATGAAGATAAAGATCCATGCACTTTGACCACGGCCTGGCTTCGTCCGGGATGACTGGAAACGATTTCCCCGTGTGCCCCGTGCTCCCCGTGGTCAACAGTTTCTTTTCTCCGTGAACTCTGCGCGATGCACAGGGATGTGCAAGTGCCGCGGGAGGCTTGGATGCCGGGAGCGGCCCCTCTGTGGTTAAAGAAATTCAGGGCACCGGCAGCTGGCCCTGTCGCTGGAGACGGTAGCGGCCCTGCGCGTCGGCGCGGCCGGCAAAACCCAGCATGCGGCGCAGGGGATCGCTGATCTCGCCGCGCGGCGTGAGGCGGACATCGAGCCGGTAGCGGCAGGCGGCATCGATGGACAGGGTGCCGTCGATGCCGAGGGCGCCACCGCGATCGCGCAACACGCCCCGCGTGCCCTGCGCATCCGGCTCGAGTTCAAGCTGAATGTCACCAAGGCCGAGATTTTCGATGCCCGCCACGCCGGGCGAGATCCACACCAGCCTCCCCGCCAGTTGGCAGGCCTCACCGGGGACCATGAGCGCCTCGGCCAGCGTGCCGTTCAGATCCCCGTCGGGCACGAAGGGCGAGCCATAGAGCAGGGGGGCAAAGAGACTCAGGGGCAGTTGCAGACTCAGGTCTTCCAGTTCCAGCGCGTCGCCGGACAGGGCGACCTCGCCCGCCACCTGTCCGCCGTGAAGTTCGAGGCGCAGGTGAGCCGAGGTCCGGCCCCACAGCAGCGGCAGGACACGCAGCTCCCACTCCAGGGGACCGGCCTCCAGGCGACCGTAGCGCAGTTGCGCGGCGCGCCCTGCCCACACGGTACCTTCGAGGCCCGTGAGGGTGAGCCCGCGCAGGGCGGGCGCATCGGCAAGGAAGCTCTGCCAGGCAAACAGGGCCGGCATGCGCGCCACGGCAAGCAGGACGCCGAGCAACAACAACAGCAGGATCGACCCGAGCCCGCGCCGGGAAAACACCGCGGCAACCCTCACCGCGCCAGTACCACCCGCCCGGAGATCCGCCCCGCCGCCTCGCGATCCACGGAAAGCTCGCTGACCATCGCGCCGTAGCGCTGCTGCATGCCATCGAGCCAGCGCATGATCTCGTCGAAGGGGGCGTTCTTGAACTGCACCCGCACGCCCTCGCCTTCCTCGCGCACGTTGGCCACCGCGGCGCCCAGTTGCTGGCGCGCGCTGCTGTCGGTGACGGTCAACAGGGACTGCCCCGGCGCGAGCCCCCCGGACACCACGCCCTGTTGCCGGAGGCGGCGCACCTCGGCGGCGAGACCCTGCATGGCGGCGAGGTCCTGGCGCTTGCGCGCCACGCTTTCTTCCAGTTGCGCCAGCCCGTCCTGCAGGGGCGTCCAGACGAACTGCCAGGGCAGGAAGACGGCGAGAAACACCGCCGCCGCGATCACCATGCGCCGCTCGCGGGGTTCGAGGGCGGCGAACCAGTGACGCATCCTGTCGATCCATTCGCGCATCAGGCCTTGCCCTCGATGTGCAATACGCTGTCCACCTTGCCCCCGCGCGAGGTGGTCTCGCTTTCCACCTGCCACTTGCCGTTGGCCGCCAGCACCTGCTTGAGGCGATCGATGCTGGCCAGATCCTTCGCCTCGAGACGCAGATCGAGACGCCCGTTGCGATACTGGATACTGCGGATGGTCACGCCGCTGCGCCCCAGTGCCGGGCCGACTTCGCTGAGCATCTGCGCCAGCGAGAATTCATCGCCCCCGCCGCCCTGGCGCATCTTCTTCACCAGCTGCGCCATGTAGGCCTTCAGTCGGCCGCGCACGATGCGCGAGTCGGGAAAGGCCTGCCTGAAGACCTGCTCCATCTGCGCCTGCAGGGCCGCGCGCTCCTGGCGCAACTGGTAGTAGCGGTAGCCATCGAAGCCCACCTGCACCACCAGCCAGAGGGCCAGCACCGCGGCCGCCGCGCGCCAGGGTCCGAAGCGACTCTGCCAGCCCGTCTCGCGTGCGAAAGGCCCCTGCAGGAGATTGAGGGTCTGTGCCGGCCCCCCACCGGCGGACAGCGAAAGGGCCAGCCATTCTCCCGTTCCCTGCCGGCCGAGTTCATGGCACTCGACGGCCAGTTCCGGGAAGCGCGCGCGGAAGTCCGGTGGCAGGAGGGTATCGGCATCGACGCCGTCCGCCAGGTAGAGGTCGAGTCGGGCGGGCGGTGTTTCGGCGGCATCCAGTTCGATGCCGAGCAGCGCGGCGAGGTTGGCGCTGTCGCAGGCAAAACCGGCCTGCGCCGCCTGGCGCAGGTAACAGGTCTCCGCCGTTGCCAGCACCGTCCACGCACCGTCGTTCACGGGCAGGCAGAGATAGTCAGGTAACAGGAATTGCGGCGAGAGGCCGCGCGTCTCCAGCGCCTCGAGCAGGGCCGTGAGGTAGTCGCGAGACACCACCGCCAGTGGCAGCAGGCCCGTGGCGTCGCGCTCGCCCAGAGCCACGTGCTGCGCTTCCACGTCGCCGATGAGCAGTTCCTCGACGGCATAGGGCGCGGCGCGCAACAACTTCTGGCGGTTGGCGCCCGGCAGGCGCGTGCGCGTGAGCAGGACCTCGGTGCCGGGGACGATCACCACCAGCCGCTCGTTTTCGGCGGCGCGGGGCAGATCCTCGAGGCCGCACTGCGTCATGCCCGACAGCAGGCGGTCACCCGCCACGCGCACCCATTCGAGACGCGCAGCCTGCGGCGCGGCCGGTTCGAATTCCCTTACCCTGATGAACAACAAGCCCGCCACCTAGTACCATCCTCTGCTGCGCATGACCACCCGTGGTCCGCCCACGCCGGCGCGATGTATGATGCTGACGCGCAGACGCCGCACGCGATCGATCCACGCCTCGCCGGTGAGCAGGAAGTAATTGCTGCGCACCGTCAGGCCATTGGACTTTATCCCCGTGCCGGTAAATATATCATCCTGCAGGAAGGCTTTGACACTGGCATAGCCCGCCTTGCCGCGGCGCTGTACCAGGTCCTCGGCGGCCGCCAGGCTCACCCCGTCCACCAGGCAGGCGATCACCGGCGCCGGCGCGGTGTTGACGTTGATGGCGGTGCTGGCATCGACTGCGTACACATAGGGTTGCAGGCGGCGGTAGTATTCCTCGCTGAACCCCCTGACGAGGCGCAGCTCGCTGACGCTCACCATGGGGCGGTTGGCGGCGCGGTAGGCCCCCCGTTCGCGACGCTGGTAGGCGCTGTCCTCGGCGCCGCCATCGAACTGCACCTCCTCGTCGGCATCGATCCAGTCGAGCACCGCGTTGGCCAGCGAGGGCGGGATCTCCAGCACCGCCAGCAGGCGCCGGAAGCGTTCCAGTTGCAGGGTCTGGGGCCGGCCCTCGGCCACCAGGCTGTTGAGATTGAAGCGCCCCTGCAGATCCTCGATGCGCCCGCTCACCTGGCCGCCGTCCACCGGCAGGGGCGGCAGTTGCACGGCCCACTGGTCACCGAGCGTGTCGATGCTGTTGTCGCTGAGATCGCGCTTGAGGATCTGCGCCGCCCACACCTCGCCGGCGCTGAGATAGGATTCCGCCTGGTCGCCGTCGAAGACATTGGCGGCGCGACGGGTATCCACCTGGCCGCGCACGGTCATGGCGGTCGCGGCGATGGACGCGACGGCGAGGATCAGGATGGCGGTCAGCAGGGCGATGCCCTGCTGGCGGACGAAACAGGCCTGACGCGGGCGCTTCATGATGGCTGCACCACTTCGATGAGACGCACGATGCGGCCCCAGCCGTCCAGCGTCAGGGTCCACTCTATGGCGCGCGGCAGCTCGCCGGCAAACTTCGGATCCACGTTGAGCGGCGGCCACTGGTTGTGCCAGCGGTTGCTGCGATCAAGAAAACGCCAGGCAACGGCTTCCACGTCCTCGAGCATCACCTCGCGTACCGGCCGGCTGTCCGGCACGCGATCCAGCACCGGCCAGGCAAGGCGATAGAGGGTGTGATCGGCAAAGCTCCAGGCCACGCGTTGCAGGTGACTGCGTTGCCGCCCGGCGGGATTGGCGTAGCCGCCGCGGGTAAACTCCAGCACCTGTTCGTCGCCCAGGTAGGTGTACAGGGCGGGCAGCTCCCGGCCGTATTCACCGCGCACCGGCCGCAGCACCGCCTGGGCGGTGTCGCGCTCGAGAAACATTACCGCCATCTGGATGGCGGTGAGTCGTGCCGATACGGCATCGGTGCGCGCGCGCGTCTCGAGGATGCTGCCCATGCCCCCATAGGCCATGACGGCGAAGAGTGCGAAGATGGCCATGGCCACCAGCAGCTCCAGCAGGGTGAAACCGGCCTGTACGCCACGCCTGTTCATGGCCGCCCCACGAAGGCCGTGTGCACCACCACGGGTTCAGTGGCGCCCGTGCGATCCGGATAGACGGCGATGTCGAGCCGGCGCATGTCCGGATCGGGGGTGTCATTGACGGTGATCACCCAGCGCCATTCGCGTCCCGCCATGAGTTCGGTACCGCTCTGGCGGCCGGTATTGGGCCACCGGCGGGCCATGCGCCACTCGGTGGCCTTGTTGGTGGCCACCCACTGGGCGATGGTCTTGTCCTTGATGCGGGCGACGTTGCGCGCGTTGCCGCCGCCCACTTCCATGAGCGCGCCCAGGGCCAGCGCCACGAACAGCAGGGCGATGAGCACCTCGAGCAGGGTAAAGCCCGCCGCGCGCCGCCGCGCAGGCCTGCCGTGTACAGGGCCGGCGCTGACCATCTCAGCCCGGCTCCCCGACGGCGCGCAGTTGGAAACGGCCCAGACTGCTGCCGCTCAGTTCATAGTGGCGCCGCGCGCCGCCCGCCTCCAGGCGAATGCGAAAGGGCGTGGTCTCGCCGCTGGAGAGCAGGAAGATCCGGGGCGGCGCCAGCGCCTCCTCCTCTTCGCCCGCCAACCCGATGTCCTCGCCCTCGATGCGCAATTGCAGGCGCACGCCGTCCTCCAGCTTGCGCCGACGCAGCACCTCGTCGTCGCTGATGTCCCGCCACTGCCGGGCGCGCAGTTCCTGGAAGCGATAACCGTCGTCCGTCATCACCAGCGCCAGTTCGCGGGACTCGAAGATGGCCGTCTCGCGCGCCAGCTCCAGCAGGCGCAGCAGGCGCCGGCCTTCCTCGCGCATCTTTGCCTGCGGACCGGCGGTGCCCATGGAGAGCGTGGCCATGGCGAGGATGATGCCGATGAGCACCACCACCACCATCATTTCCACCAGCGTCAGGCCACGCGCGCGGCGCGGGCTGGACGGGGGCGGCATGGCGGAAACGGCGTGCATGGCGGTGGTGCGGGCCTTACCAGTTACCGATGTCGTCGTCGCTGGGCTCGCCGTCCGGTCCCAGCGACCACACGTCGATCTTGCCGCGCGTGCCGGGACTGAGATACTGGTAGGGATTCTTCCAGGGATCCAGCGGGATCTTTTCCAGGTAGCCGTCCTCGTTCCACGCGCGCGGCAGGGGGTTGCTGGTGGGCTTTCGCACCAGCGCCTCGAGTCCCTGGTCCGTGGTGGGATAGTGACCGTTGTCCAGGCGGTAGAGATTCAGCGCCTCGACGAACTTGGTGATGTCGTGCTGCGCGGCGGTAACCTTGGCCTGTTCCGGGCGCGACATGATCTTCGGTACCACCACCGCGGCAAGGATGCCGATGATGACCACCACCACCATGATTTCGATGAGGGTGAAACCCCGTTCTCGTTTATGAGCTTGCATGCCTGTACTCACCTGTCCTGTCCTCCATTGATGATCCGGCGGCCCCGTCCAATGACGGAACCGGAAAACGGTTTCTCCAGCGCTGCGGCGCGGCCCCTACTTCACCAGGTCGTTGAGATTGAAAATCGGCAACAGTATGGCCAGCACGATGAACAGCACCACCATGCCCATCACCAGGATCAGCACCGGCTCCAGCAGGCCCATGAGGCGGGCGATGGTCATCTCCAGTTCGCGCTCCTGGTTGAGCGCCGCGCGCTCGAGCATTTCCTCCAGGTTGCCGCTCACCTCGCCGCTGGCAATGAGGTTGATCAGCATGGGCGGGAACATGCGGCTCTGCTCCAGCGAGCCGGCAAGATTGGCGCCCTCGCGCACCCGGTGGGCCGCCTCGTGCACCGCCGCGCGCATGGGCAGATTATGCATCACCTCGCCGGCGATACGCAGTGACTCCAGTACCGGAACGCCGCTCTTGACCAGGATACTGAGGGTGCGGGCAAAACGCGCCGTGTTGGCGCCCCGCACCAGCCCGCCCACCACCGGCAGGCGCAGGAGAAAGCGGTGAAAGCCTTCGCGCGGCCCTTCCTGTTGCAGCAGGTAGTAAAAGCCGATGCCGGCCAGCGCCAGGCCGGCGAGTATCCACAGGAACCATTCCTTGGTGAAATCGCTGATGCCGATGAGGATGCGCGTGATGAGCGGCAGATCCTGATCGAGGCCCTCGAAGACCTGCACCACCTCCGGCACCACGTAGCTCAGCAACAGGCCCACCACCAGCACCGCCATGAAGGTGAGGATGGCCGGGTAGAACAGGGCCAGCTGGATGCGCGACTGCAGGGCCTGGCGCGCCTCGGTGTAGTCGGCGAGGCGCTCGAGCACCGTGTCCAGGTGGCCCGACTGTTCGCCGGCGGCCACCGTGGCGCGGTACAGGCTCGGAAAGACGCGCGGGAATTCCCCCAGCCCGTCGGCGAGGCTGTGGCCTTCCATGATGCGGGCGCGCACGCCGAGCAGCAGGCGCTGCACGCGCACCTTTTCGCTCTGGCGCGCCACCGTGGCGGTGGCCTCGTCCAGCGGCAGACCGGCGCGGGTCAGGGTAGCGAGCTGGCGCGTGACAAGGGCCAGATCCGCGGCGCTCATCCCGCGACCAAACTGGAGGCCCCCGCCCCGGCGTTGTTCCTTCTCGCTGACCGGCTCCACCGACACCGGCAACAGGCCCTGCTCGCGCAGCTGGGCCCGTACCTGGCGCGGCGAGTCCCCTTCGAGGACGCCCTTGCGTTCGCGTCCCCGGGCATCGTAGGCGGCGTATTCGAAGGCGGCCATACAAATCAGGTTCTAGTTGCGAGGGACGAGGAGCGAGGACAGGCGCGGACAGGGCATGGGCATGATCTCCCTACTCGCTGGTAACCCGCAGGACTTCTTCGAGGCTGGTGTCGCCGGCCAGCACGCGGCGCATGCCGTCGCTGCGGATGCTGGGCCAGTGCGCCCGTGCGGCGGCCTCGAGATCGTGCTCGCTGCGCTCGTCGTGGATCATGGTGCGCAGTTCGTCATCGATAACGACCAGTTCATAGATACCCGTGCGACCACGGTAGCCGGTGTGGTTGCAGTGCTCGCAGCCCACCGGTTCGTAGAGCGTCAGCGGCGCCTCACCGCTTGCGCCGAGGGTCTGGCGCTCGGCGGCATCGGCCTCGTGGGGGCGCTTGCAGTCAGGGCACAGGGTGCGCACCAGGCGCTGGGCCAGCACGCCGATGAGACTGGAGGCGAGCAGGAAGGGCTCCACGCCCATGTCGCGCAGGCGCGTCACGGCGCCGATGGCGGTGTTGGTGTGCAGGGTGGAGAACACCAGGTGACCGGTGAGACTGGCCTGCACGGCGATCTGCGCCGTCTCCAGGTCGCGGATCTCGCCCACCATGACCACGTCGGGGTCCTGGCGCAGGATGGCGCGCAGGCCGCGGGCGAAACTCATGTCCACCTTGGTGTTGACCTGGGTCTGGCTGATGCCGTCGATGTAGTACTCGATGGGATCCTCCACGGTCATGATGTTGCGGTTGGTATCGTTGAGCCGCTCCAGCGCCGCGTACAGGCTGGTGGTCTTGCCCGAGCCGGTTGGCCCGGTGACGAGAATGATGCCGTGGGGCTTGTGAATGAGCCGGTCGGTGGCGGCGAGGGTCTCCTCCGCCATGCCGAGGTGAAACAGGTCCAGGCGCCCGGCCTGCTTGTCCAGCAGGCGCAGCACCACGCGCTCGCCCTGCCCCGAGGGCAGGGTGGAAACGCGCACGTCCACCGCCCGCCCGGCGATGCGCAGGGAGATCCGCCCGTCCTGGGGCAGGCGTTTCTCGGCGATGTCCAGGCGCGCCATGATCTTGATGCGCGAGACGATGAGCGGCGCCAGCAGGCGCGGCGGCTCCAGCACCACGCGCAGGGCGCCGTCGATGCGCATGCGGATCAGCAGGCGGTTCTCGTAGGGCTCGATATGGATGTCCGAGGCGTCTTCCTTCACCGCCTGGGTGAGCAGGGCGTTGATGAGACGGATGATGGGGGCATCGTCCTGGGTCTCGAGCAGATCCTCGGGCTCGCCCAGCTCCTGCGCCACGCTGCTGAGATCCAGTTCCTCGCCCAGTCCCTCCATGACCTGCTGGGTGGAATTGGTGTCGGACTCGTAGACCTGCTGCAACAGGCGGTCGAACTCGCCGGCGGAGACCGCCTGCAATTGCAGCGGTGTCCCGTAGTAGCGCCGCAGTTCGAGGAGCGCCTGCGGCGTGACATCCTCGCGGTGGGTCACGGCAAGGCGATCACCGTGATCCTCGGCCACCAGCACCCCGTGCCGCCGGGCAAAGGCGAAGGGCAGGCGGCGGGACTCGCTGGCAGGCATGCTACTCACCCGGCGGCTCCGGCGGCAGTTCCAGCGCCCGCAGGGGTTCCTCGGGTACCTCGTTGGTACCGGCCACGTCTTCGTAGGCGGGCGGCAGGGTCAGGTAGTCCTTGAGTTCCGGCAGCAGCGGCGAGACCTCGTCGTCGATGAGCGGCACGCCGCGTTCGCGGATGCCCATCTGCTCGGCGCGGATGTAGTTGTACTTGAGACTGGTATAGCCCGCCTGCAGGGCCGGATCCTTGAGGATGGTGGGGTGCAGAAAGACCATCAGGTTGGTCTTGACCTTCTGCGTGCGCTGGTAGCGGAACAGCCAGCCAAGCACGGGGATGTCGCCCAGCCCCGGCACGCGCTGCTCCGACTCCTGCAACTCGTCGCGGATGAGTCCCCCCAGCACCACCATCTGGCCGTCCTCCACCAGCACCGTGGTCTTGATGGAGCGCTTGTTGGTGATGAGATCCGCCCCCTGGGTACTGGGGCTGATGGAGGAGACTTCCTGCTCCACATCCAGCGTGATGGCGTTGCCCTCGTTGATCTGCGGCTTGATGCGCAGGGTCAGGCCCACGTCCTCGCGCTGGATGGTCTGGAAGGGATTGCCCGGCGTCGCCCCGCCGCCGCCGGGGGCGGCGAAGGAACCGGTGACGAAGGGCACGTTCTGGCCCACCACCAGCTCGGCCTCTTCGTTGTCCAGCGTCAGCACCGAGGGCGTGGAGAGGATGTTGGTGCTGGCGTCGCTGGCCAGCGCCGAAAGCAGGGCGGCGAAGGGATTGGTGCCGGCGAGATCGCCGACGCCGAAGTTGAAGCCGTTGAGGGCCGGCGGGTTCTCGAGATTGGCCAGCGCCGAGATGGGGGTGCCGAGGTTGAAGTTCACCACCCCCACGGCATTGCCGCCGGTGCGCCCGTCCACCACCCACTGCACGCCCAGCTCGCGGGTGGTGTCCATGGACATGTCGGCGATCACCGCCTCCACCAGCACCTGGGCGCGACGCACGTCCAGTTGGCGGATCACCGCGCGCAGGGAACGGAACACCTCCGGCGGGGCGTTGATGACCAGCGCATTGGTGGCCTCGTCGGCCTGGATGCTGATATTGGGCTTGCGCGCGGGCGCCGCCGGGGCGCCCCCGCCGCCACCACCGGGCGTGCGGGGCGCGGTGATGGACTCGCTGACGCCGGTGAGGACCGGCACCAGGTCCTTGGCATTGGCGTTCTTGAGGTAGATGACGTGGGTCTGGCCGCCCACGTCCACCGCCGTGTCGAGATGGGCGATGATGGCGCGCAGGCGCAGGCGCGCGGCCTGATCGCCGGCGAGCAGAATGCTGTTGGTGCGGTCGTCGGCGACGATGCGCGGCCCGGCGGCCGCCCCCTTGGGATCCTTGCGCTGCAACTGTTCGAGGATGCGCACGATCTCCCCCGCGGCGGCGTGCTTGAGGGGCACCACCTCCAGCTCGCCGCTGGTGGACTGGTCGATGCGGCGGACGATCTCCACCAGGCGGTTGACGTTGTCGGCGCGATCGGACACCACCAGCACATTGGCCGCCGGGTAGGCCGCCATGTGGCCGCGCTGCGCCACCAGCGGGCGCAGGATGGGCACCAGCTGGCCGGCATCCACGTGGCGCACCTCGATGACGCGGGTGACGAACTCGTCGCCGGTGCCGGGACGGCGCGGCGTGGCCAGCGGCGCGCCCTCCGCCTTGGCCGTCACCTCGGGGACGATCTTGATGACGTCGCCGCTGGGAATGGCCGCCAGCCCGTGGACCTTGAGGATGGAAAGAAAGACCTGGTAGACCTCATCCCCGCTCATGGGCGTGTGGGAGATGACCGTGACCTTGATGCCCTTGTTGACGTCGGGGGAGAGGATGAAGTTCCTGCCCGTGGCGCGCGACACCGTCTCGATGACCTTGCGGATGTCCACGTCCTTCATGGCCAGCACCACCCCCGGCCCCCCGGCCCCGCCGCCGGGCGCCGCGGCGGCCACAAGCGGCAGCAACAGGGCCAGCAGGACGAGCAGGCCCGGCCGGCGGCGGCCGCCACCATTGCATTGACGGTTCTTGCTGTTCTTGCGATGCGTCACGGTTCGATATCCAGGGTTTGTTCCTGACCCCGGCGGATGAGGGTCACGGAAAAGGGTTGCAGATCCTGCAGCAGGCCTTCCAGTTGCAGCACGGCGGTGGGATCGGTGAGCGGCAGGCCGTTGATGGCGGTAATGGTGTCGGTGGGCCGGATCCCCAGCCGGTTCAGCAGGGCCCGGTCCCGGTAGTTGACCCGGTAACCCGTGATGCGCCCGTCCGGCCCCATGGCCGGCGTGATGCGGATGTCCCGCATCACCTGCTCGGGGTTGCTGCGGAAGGTCTGCCAGACCTCGCGCAGGGACTGCTTGGGCTCCGCCTGCGGGGCCGCCGCCGGCGCGGGACGCACCCCCGGCGCGACGGGCGCCGCCGCCGGCGCGGTGGAAAGGAATTCCTGTGGCAGCATCAGCTTCTCCAGCTTGCCGTTGCGCTCGAGGATCACCTGGTCGGGATGAATGGCCTGCAGGCGGACATTACCCGGCAGGGCGTCTCCCACCTGGTAGACCTCCTCGCGCTTCTGCGGATCGGCGATGATGGCAAAAGAGCGCGCCGGGTCGTCGGAGGCGAACACGCCCAGCAGTTTCAGTTGCAGACGGGTCTCGCGGATGTCCGCCGTCGCCGGCGCCGCTGCGCCGGCGGACTGGCCAAAGAGATGCAGGTCGGCCACGTCGCGGTAGCGTGCCTGCGGGCGGCGCGCCGCGGAGGGCGCGGCAGCGGGCGGCGCCGCGCCGGCCGGTGTCTCGGGCGTGGTGTAGCGGGTGACCACCCACCAACCGGCATCCACCAGGGTCGAGACGAGCAGCAGCAGGGCCAGCAACAGGGCCAGCCGCGGGCCGAAACGGGCCAGCCAGCGCCGCCAGGGCAGGCGTCGCAGTTCCGCCAGCGACGGCAGGCCGCCGCCTTCACGGCGTGGCAGCGAAAACTTCATCAACAGGCCCTGTGCCAAGTGACGCCACTCCCCTTTATTTCATGAATCCCACAGCGGGTATCCGCATGGTTCCCTGTCCCCTCGTCCCGCCCCGCCTCACTCCGGCGCGAGAACCGGCCGGGAAGACGCTTTCGCCCGAGAACCTGCACCGACACGTTTCCCCGGGGGACACCACGGGCAATTTATATCCTGGCCCAAGTATGCCCCGGAATATACAAACCAATCAACAAGTTAACCTGATAAAATCGAGTAATTTCGAAGACCTCATCCTCCGCCGCCGCCCGCTCACCGACTCGCCGCCGGACCCGGGCGCGGCGTACTCCCCGTCCACCGCGGCGGGCCACGGGCGCTCGCGGCGGCGGGCCTAACGGGCCAATGTGACGCTGAGCGTCACTTTTTGACGCAAACGGTCAGTTCCGACATGGAATATCGCGCCCCGGGCACCGTCCCGATCTGCGGGAAAATGGCGCGGGACCCACTGCGGAAACCGGGGCTTGTTGCCGCAAATCATACACTTATCACGTGGGCATCACAGGCATGGCGCCACGAAATGTGACCCTCATCCCAGGTTGGCACGCCAGATGCAACCCGGCTACCACAACGGCTTTAGTTTTCGTCTGCCGCGCCGATGTCACTGTGCACATGGGCACGGAAACGAAGGGAGTCGGCCAGGCCACCCGCCTCAAGAGGTGCCAGGTAGAGAGTATCAGGGAACCGGCTTGAATACCGTGATACGTACAGACGTAAAGTTAAAGATTGACACCAAAGTTCCCAACACAAACGTGGAGTTCAAGATGATGAAGAAGACTCAGGGTTTTACCCTCATCGAATTGATGATCGTCGTGGCGATCATCGGCATCCTCGCCGCCATCGCCATCCCGGCGTATAACGGCTATATCAAGCAGTCGAAGATCAGCAGCACCATCGAAAACCAGGAAAACGCCCTGCGTCTCATGAAAGCAGCTGCCGCCAAGATTGCCGCAGGTGGTAACTGTGTGGACGCTACCACGGGCCTCGCACCCATCGATGATCTAAATGGCAACCCCGCGGGTCAGGCAGGAGCCGCTAATGCTCAGAAACTCGCTATCGGTGACACCCTGGGTCTGGCAGGACGTCCTGGCAATGTGGCCTATGTGCTCGGTGCGCCTGGAGTAGCGGGCCAGGTTGGTATACAGGAAACCGTTGGCGATGGTGACGGTTGCCCCGAGCCCGGTGAAACCATCACTATTACTGTGCTCCCGCCGGCCGGTGTAAACAACGCTGACTGGCCCGGTGGTCAGCCGCCCGCACCCAAGATCTTTTCCGCGGAGTAATGTTTGAGCTAGCTTCAGTCTCACATCTGCCAGAAACACTCGTTGTGAGGCCTGAATCAAGTGAAAGAAAAATGGGGGGGTGGCTGAGTGCCACCCCCTTGTTACTTTTCGGCATGGTGAGACACGTCTGGCTGGCGCCACAACCTCTGCGTAAAGGCCAAAATCTGATTGCGCACCCAAGCCAGTCCTGCTACTTATAGCTATAAATCATGGTAGCTTTCTTCAAGATATCGATTGAGGTCTGAGAATGAAGCGCTTTCTGAAAGTTCACGTTTCTTTGGGATTTACCCTCATAGAGTTGATGATCGCGATGGGGGTACTGGTGGTAATCGCCGCCATAGCGATACCTGCTTATACTGGCTACATAACTGCTGCACGGCGCGGCGAATGTAACAATGAAATCGCCGCCATTAAACTCGCTGAAGAAGAGTTTTTTCTGGCCAACAACAGGTATTTTTCTGGTGTGGGGGTCGACCCCATGAATGCAGGTTCTTTAACAAACCAAAGCACTGGACTTTACAATCCAAGCCCTGAAGCACTTGATGCCGCAAATACAAACTGTACCTACAGGGTTGATCCTGGCAGCACGGGCAACATTGCTACGAGTTATTCCATTACGGCAACAGGAGCTAACAACCTTGCGGCAGAAGGCATAATTGCCCAAACCGGAAATTAGGCTGGAGCAAACATTCTTCCGCCCCCCGGCAGTTTCCAACCACAGTGCATCAGAAACTGCTAATTTAATGAATTAGATTCCCCCTTCTCAAGCCTCAAGTGACGCTTGCCGATAAAATCTTGGGAAATGCCCGTACTATGCCTCTGTCTAAGGTATTGAAACAGGGCTAAGTTCTGTATATAACACTGTGGCTGCAAAGGTATTTTCGCTACTTGTTTCATATTGAAGCATGAACTGTTTCATGCCGCTGCACGGTTTACTGTACTAAGGTCTCTGTATGGCAACTCCAACCACCCAGATTTCGCTGCCCGGCCTGGCCCGCCGCCTGGTGCTGGACGGGCTGCTCAACGAGCAGGACGCCCAGAAGGCCCTCACGGAGTCGGCCAGGCAGAACCAGCCCTTCGTCACCTACGTGGTGGCCAAGGGCATGGTGAGCGGCCGCCAGGTGGCCAGCGTGGCCGCCCAGGAATTCGGCGTGCCGCTGCTGGATATCGACACCCTGGACATCGATCCCGCCACCGCCAAGCTGGTGAAGGAAAAGCTGGTGCGCCAGCACCACGCCCTGCCCATCTTCCGCCGCGGCAACCGCCTGTTCC
>JALTLF010000056.1 GCA_027005735.1 Chromatiales bacterium
GCGCCAGCGCGGCGAGCATTTCGCCCTGCGTGTCGTCCAGCAGGCCGCTGCGCGCCAGCACCTCGGCCAGCCGACCGAGGGGCAGGACCTCGGCCCACAGGCGCACCTGTTCCACCTCGCGCGCCGCCCGCGGATCGTAGATGAGGGTAAAGGCCATGGGCGGCCACACGTCCACGCCGCGGCGGATCCGCAGGTCGGCGATGTCCAGGCGCCAGCCGTCGTTCCGGCGGCGCACGGCGAACAGGGTTTCCAGGTCGGGAAAGGTGACCACCTCGCCCCGGGCGGGACGCAGGGCCAGTTCCTCGATGGTGAGCCGGCCTTCCACGCTGTCGAATCCACCGCGGCTGAAGTCCCCCCAGATCTCGAAGCCGGTGCGCCCGGCGCTGGGTAGCGCAACCGCGGCCTGGATGTAGTCTTCCAGCTTGTCCAGCGAGAGATCCTTGCTGCTGGCCCAGAAGGCGCCCTCCCAGCTGTCGGGATCACGGATGTCTCCCTCGAGGTCCACCGCAAAGGCGGCACGCGCCCCGTAACCCTGCGGCGGCTCGAAGGATCCGTCGAAGAGGTGGCGCTTGCCGCTGGAACGCAGGACCACGCGCACCTTCGAGAAACGCAGCACTTCCCGGCCGCGCAGGGCGTCACGCCACAGGATGGTGCTGTCGGTCAGCTCGAGGTGAGCGCGGCTGAAGAGCCATTCCGCGACATCGGTGCCGCCACCGCCGCCCGGCGTGCCGGCCGGCAGGGCGCCGAGTTCGATCCCTTCCAGCGAGAGGGTGCCGTCCTTGCGACGGACGATGGACAGGTCCAGGCCGGCGACGGTGACCTCGTCGGGCACGGCCTTCATGTCCAGCAGGCTGGCGATCACCGCCAGCCCGATGTGCGCCTCGTCGAAGCGCAGCATCTCGCGGCCTTCCTCGTCCACCAGGCGGATGTCGCGGAAGATGAAGGTGGGCGTGAGCCCCACCAGGCGGGCGTCGAACTCGCTGATGCGCACCGGGTGGCCAAGGGCCTCGCTGGCGAGGCGTTCCACGTCCTCGCGGAAGGTGCCGAGTTCGGGAAACAGGACACGCACCAGGCTGATGGCCACCGCCGCCAGCACCAGCAGGACGACGAACAGCGTCCACAGCTTGCGCAGGATGCGGTGAAACAGCGTGGTATGTGGTGTGGTGGCCGTCACGTGCCCAGTTTACCCCTGCGCCAGAAGCTTTCCGTGAAACGGGTCGGCCTGCGGGCCGACCGGCAGCGCCCTGCCCGCGGCGAAACGGGGACGAAATTCAGAGCAGGACGACGTCGAACTGTTCCTGGGTGTACTGGCTTTCCACCTGGAACTGGATTTCCTTGCCGATGAATTCCTCAAGCTCCGCGACACTGGTCGATTCCTCATCAAGTAATACATCCACGACTTCCTGGCTGGCGAGCACCAGCAGGCGACTGGCATCGAACTGCCGCGCCTCGCGCAGGATCTCGCGAAAGATCTCGTAGCACACGGTCTCGGCGGTCTTGAGCGTGCCGCGCCCCTGGCAGACGGAACAGGGCTCGCACAGGACATGCTCAAGGCTCTCGCGCGTGCGCTTGCGCGTCATTTCCACCAGCCCCAGCGAGGACACCTCGCTGATCTGGGTCTTGCAGTGATCCTTGAGCAGTCCCTTCTCCAGTGCGCGCAGGACCTGGCGCCGGTGCTCGGGATCCTGCATGTCGATAAAGTCGATAATAATGATCCCGCCGAGATTGCGCAGGCGCAGTTGCCGCACGATGGCCTGGGTCGCCTCGAGGTTGGTCTTGAAGATGGTTTCCTCGAGGTTGCGGTGACCAACGAAGGCCCCGGTGTTCACGTCCAGCGTCGTCATGGCCTCGGTCTGGTCGATGATCAGGTAACCGCCGGACTTCAGCTGTACCTTGCGCTCCAGCGCCTTCTGGATCTCGTCCTCGACACCGTAGAGATCGAAGATCGGCCGCTCGCCGGGGTAGTACTCGATGCGATCCGCCAGCACGGGGATGAACTTGCGCGCAAACTTCTCCACCCGGGCGAAGGTCTCGCGCGAATCGATACGGATGCGCTCGATCTCCGTCCCCACCATGTCGCGCATGGTGCGCATCACCAGCGGCAGATCCTCGTGTACCAGGCCGATGTCGGCATGGGCGGCGATCTTTTCCTGGATGGCCAGCCACAGGCGGTTGAGGAAATGCATGTCGGCATGGATGGCCTCCTCGTCCACGCCCTCGGCCACCGTGCGCACGATATAGCCGCCGGGCTCCAGCCCTTCCATGCCGCTGCGCACCGCCTCCTTGAGGCGTTCGCGCTCGGGCTCGTCCTCGATCTTCTGGGACACGCCGATATGATCGGCGCCGGGCATATATACGAGGTAACGCGACGGGATGGAGATCTGGGTTGTCAGGCGCGCACCCTTGCTGCCAATGGGATCCTTGATGACCTGCACCAGCACCATCTCGCCCTCGCGCAGCAGGTTGGCAATGCCGGGACGCGCGCCCTCGCCGTTGCCGTTCTCGCCCGGCACGACGATGTCCGAGGCGTGCAGGAAGGCGGTGCGCTCGAGGCCGATATCGAGAAAGGCCGCCTGCATGCCGGGCAGCACGCGGCTGACCTTGCCGTAATAGACGTTGCCCACCAGCCCGCGCTTGCGCGCGCGTTCGATGTGCACCTCCTGCAGCACGCCGTTCTCCACCACGGCGACGCGCGTCTCCTGGGGCGTGATATTGATGAGTAATTCTTCGCTCATGGTGCTGTTCCGGTTGTCAATTCTGTGCCTGGCGTCCCATGGGTGGCGGGGGTCTCACAGCAGGCGGATCCCCGCCGCGGCGAGCAGCTCCCCTGTTTCCCATAGCGGCAGGCCCACCACGCCACTGTAGCTGCCCGCGATATGACGGACGAACAGCGCGCCATGCCCCTGAATGCCATAGGCGCCGGCCTTGTCCGCCGGTTCGCCGGTATCCCAGTAGGCGCGGCGCTCGTCGGCGCCGATCTCGCGGAAGCACACGCGCGTTTCGCTGAGACGGCAGGCGGTCTCGCCGCGGCACAGGGCCACCGCGGTCAGCACGCGGTGTTCCCGCCCGGAGAGGCGTGCCAGCATGGCCAGCCCGTGCTCGCGATCCACCGGCTTGCCGAGAATGTCCCCGTCCACCACCACCGCCGTGTCGGCGCCCAGCACCGGCAGGCGCGGCTGTTTGGCGGCAGTGACGGCCTGCCAGCCGGCCGCGGCCTTTTCCCGCGCCAGGCGCAGCACGTAGTCTTCCGCGGCCTCGCCGGCGCGCGGGCGCTCGTCCACCGCCACCGTCACGAGCTCGGTATCCACGCCGATCTGGGCGAGCAGTTCGCGCCGCCGTGGCGAGCGCGAGGCCAGGTAGATACGAGCCCGGGAACGTCCCTTGGCGCCGTCCATCATGCCAGCTACTCCCGGTGATAGGGATGATTCCGTAATATACAGTGGGCGCGGTAGATCTGCTCGGCCACCACCAGGCGGACCAGGGGGTGCGGCAGGGTGAGCGGCGAGAGGGACCACTGCCGGTCGGCCTGCGCCAGGCACTCCGCCGACAGGCCGTCGGGACCGCCCACCAGCAGGGCCACGTCACGGCCCCCCTGCATCCAGTCCGCCAGCTCCCGCGCCAGTTGCGGCGTGCTCCAGGCGCGGCCGGTGACCTCCAGCGCGATCTTCAGGGCGCCGCGCGGCACCGCCGCCAGCAGGGCGCGCCCCTCTTCCGCCTTGAGGCGCTCCAGCCTGCTGCCCTTGTGGCGTCGCGCCAGCGGGATCTCCCGCAGTTCCAGGCGGCACTCGGCGGGCAGGCGGCGCGCGTAGTCGGCATAACCCGCGTCCACCCAGGCCGGCATGCGCGTGCCCACGGCGATCAGATGGATACGCATGGCAGGCGAAACCGCGCTTTACCGATCCGCGGCCAGAGCCAGTATCAGGCCTTGCCGGCGCTGGCCGGCGAGGCCTCGCCCCACAGTTTCTCGATGCCGTAGAACTCGCGTACCGCCGGTTGCATGACGTGCACGACGATGTCGCCGAGGTCCACCAGGATCCATTCGCCCTGCTGCTCGCCTTCCACGCCCAGCGGCGGCACGCCCGCCTCCTTTGCGGCGCGGATGACGTTTTGCGCCAGCGCCTTGACCTGGCGATCGGTGTTGCCGCTGGCGACGATCATGCAGTCGGTGAAACTCGCGTTGCCGCGCATGTCGATTTCCCTGATGTCGATGGCCTTGACGTCCTCCAGCGCATCGACGACGAGTGCGCGCAGGGCGGCGAAGTCCGGATGTGTCTCTGTCATGTATAGATTCGCTGTTGTTGGATCACTTCAATCACCCGTGCCGGTAGCAGGAAGGACACGTCCTTGCCCGCCGCCAGCAGGGCACGAATTCGGGTGGACGAAATATCCAGCTGGGTCACCGGCTGGAAGAAGATCCGTCCCGCCCGGGTCTCGCGCAGGGCCGCCACGTCTTCGCAACAGGCGTCCCGCAGGAGGGGCCCGAGGTGGCGATGCCGAAACAGGCCCTCGTCCCGCCAGCCGGGCCGGTGCGCCACGACGAGGTGGGCGAGGCCGGGGAGTTCCCGCCAGCGGTGCCAGCTGTCCAGGGTGGCGAAGGCGTCCATGCCGATGACCAGTACCAGCGCGGCATGAGGATGCGCCTCGCGCAGGGACTCGAGCGTCTCGACGCTGTAGCACGGCCCGCGCCTGGCGATCTCGCGGCTGTCCACACGCAGTCCCCTCACGCCCTGCACGGCAGCGCGCAACATGGCCAGGCGCTGCTCGGGACTGGCCAGGGGCGGTGCCCGGTGAGCCGGTACACCGCAGGGCACGAGGCGCAGGCAATCCAGTTGCAGCGCCTCGCGGACTTCCACCGCCGGGCGCAGGTGACCGAAGTGAACGGGATCGAAGGTGCCGCCGAAGATGCCGATCATTTCGGGCATGTCGGGCATCTCACGCCCCGTTCCGGCGTCACTTGCGGATATGACCGTCACCGAGGACGATGTACTTGCGGGAAGTCAGGCCTTCGAGTCCCACCGGCCCGCGCGCGTGGATCTTGTCGGTACTGATACCGATCTCGGCGCCGAGGCCATACTCGAAGCCGTCGGCGAAACGCGTCGAGGCATTGACCATCACCGAGCTGGAATCCACTTCGTTGAGAAAACGCCGCGCCACCGTGTAGTCCTCGGTAATAATGCTCTCGGTGTGCCCCGAACTGTGGTGGTACAGGTGGTCCATGGCCGCGTCGAGATCATCGACGATTCGGATGGAGAGGATCGGCGCAAGGTACTCGGTATCCCAGTCCTCCTCGGTGGCGGGGATGGCGCCGGCGACAATGGCGCGGGTACGTTCACAACCGCGCAGCTCGACGCCTTCCTCCTCGTAGCGCCGCGCCAGTTCCGGCAACACCTCGGCGGCGATGGCCGCGTCCACCAGCAGGGTCTCCATGGTGTTGCAGGTGCCGTAACGCTGGGTCTTGGCATTGAAGGCCACTTCCACTGCCTTCTGGTGATCGGCGGCGGCATGGATGTAGACATGACACACGCCGTGCAGGTGCTTGATCACCGGCACGCGCGCCTCCTCGCTGACGCGCTCGATGAGTCCCTTGCCGCCGCGCGGCACGATGACATCGACGAACTCGCGCATGGTGATCAGTTCCCCCACGGCGGCGCGATCCGTGATCTCGATGACCTGCACGGCGGTGGCCGGTAGCCCGGCGCTCTCGAGGCCATCGCGAATGATGGCGGCGATGGCCTGGTTGGAGTGCAGCGCCTCTGAGCCGCCGCGCAGGATGGCGGCATTGCCCGCCTTGAGGCACAGGCCGGCGGCATCGGCGGTGACATTGGGCCGCGACTCGTAGATGATGCCGATCACCCCCAGCGGCACGCGCATGCGCCCCACCTGGATCCCCGAGGGACGGTAGTTCAGCTCGTCGATCTCCCCCACCGGGTCCGGCAGGGCGGCGATCTGGCGCAGCCCTTCGGCCATGGCGGCGATGCGCCCGGGCGTCAGTTCCAGGCGATCGAGCAGCGCCGCGTCGAGGCCGTGTTCACGGCCGGCGGCCATGTCGCGTCCATTGGCCTCCAGCAGTTCCGCCTCGCGAGCCTCGATACCCTCGGCCATGGCCAGCAGGGCGGCATTCTTGGCCGCGGTGCCGGCGCGCGCGAGGTGGCGCGCCGCGTCGCGGGCGGCCCGCCCGAGGTCATGCATGTACTGTTTTACGTCCACCCTGGTATCCATCATTGTCCTTGCGTCGGTGTACCGACGGGCCTCAGCCCGTCTCGCCGGCAGGCAGCGGCAGCGGTCGCTGGCCGGCCATGGCGCTCACCAATTGTACCAACTCGTCGCGCTTATTGCCCGCCGCCATGCCCTTGACCACCCGCTCAAGGCGATCGGCCCGTTGCAACAGGGCACCCCAGTAGCCGGCGCGGTGACGGCGCAGGGCCGCGCTCACCGGGGCGCGGCGAGAGTCCCACACCCGCGCGCCGGCCATGGCCGCCTCCGGCGACTGGCCCCGGGCCACCGCCATGGCCAGTTCGAGGAGCTCGCGGATGGCGCGCCCCAGCGCCCAGCTGATCACCACCGGCTCCACCCCTTCCTCGAGCAGACCGTAGACCATGCGCAGGGCGCGGACCGTCTCACCGGCGAGCGCGGTGTCCACCAGTTCGAAGACGTCGAAGCGCGCGCTGTCGGCGACGCTGGCGCGGACCGCTGCGGCATCCACCGGCCCGGGGCCGTGCACCAGCAGCAGTTTCTCCACCGCCTGGTCGGCGGCCAGCAGGTTGCCCTCCACGCGCTCGGCAAGCAGGGCCACCGCCTCGGCATCGGGCTCCAGGCCGCGGGCCTGCATGTGACGCCGCAACCAGCCCGGCAGCTCGTGGTGTTTTACCGGCCAGATCTGCACCAGCACGCCGGCGGCCTCCAGCGCCGTGACCCAGCGGCTCCTGAGCTGCTTGCGATCCAGCTTGCCGGCGGTGATCAGCAGCAGGCTGTCCTCGGCGGGACGTTCGGCCCAGGCGCGCAGGGCGCGGCCGCCGGCGTCCCCCGGCTTGCCTGTGGGCAGGCGCAGATCGATGATCTTCCTTTCCGCGAACAGCGACAGGCTGTCCTGCTCGGCGGCCAGTTGCTGCCAGTCGAAGTTGCGCTCGGCGAACAGAAGCTTGCGCTCGCCATAGCCCTGCGCGCGCGCGCAACGGCGCACGGCGTCGGCGGCGCTGCCGAGCTGGAAGGGTTCGTCGCCGCTGATGAGGTAGATGGGCGCGAGCTGCGCACCGGCGGGTTCGGCGAGGGAGGCCATGAGTTGCGCGTAGCGAAGTTTCACGACCGGGACTTCGGATTGGCAATCATTGCGCCGTTTCTTCCCGCGTCCCGTCCCGGGCCACCGCGACGAGCTGGCGCAGGATCTGGGCGGCGGCGGCCTCCACCATCTCGGCGCGCAACTGGTTTTCTTCGTCCGACTTGGCCAGCACGTTGCTGGCATCGAAGAACAGGTCGCGAACCTGCAGGATGCGTTGTTCACCGGTCAGCGCCTCACCCCCGGGCGAGAGGATCTGGAAGTGAACGATATAGGACAGTTCGTACTCGCTGGCCTTGCCCGAGGCATCGACGCTGAGGACGTTGCGTCGTGTCTCGTTGCGCCGCACGGCGATGCCCAGTGCCGCTACCGCGGTCGGCGCCGCGGCCAGCACCTGGCCGCCGTTGCGCAATACCTGTCGCTCCAGCGCGACGCCCAGCGCGCTGTCCCGCGCGATCCCGCTGAAGTACACCTTGCGTGCCGCCGGCGGCAGCTCCACGCTGCCGCGCAGGTGGAAGCCGCAGCCGGCAAGGCTTGCCAGCAGCACGGCGATAGACAGCAGCGCGAGGCGCAACAGGGAAGACCGGCGAAGCGACATGGTTCAGCGCACCACGATGTTGACCAGGCGACCGGGCACGACGATCAGCTTGACGATGCCGTGGCCTTCGAGAAAACGCTGTACGTTGGCATCCGCCTGCGCCAGTTCCTCGATGGTCTCGCGCGGCGCATCCGCCGGCACCGTGATACGCCCGCGCAGCTTGCCGTTGACCTGCACCACCATTTCCACTTCGTCGCGCGCCAGCGCCGACTCGTCCACCCGCGGCCAGGCGGCGTCGATGACCGGCGTAGCGTGACCGAGCTGGCGCCACAGTTCGTGACAGATGTGCGGCACGATGGGGGCAAGCAGCAACACGCAGGCCTCGAGGGCTTCCTGCATCACCGCGCGTCCCTGCTCGCTCTCGTCGTCGTACTTGTAGAGGGCATTGAGCAGTTCCATCACCGCGGCGATGGCGGTATTGAAGGTAAAGCGCCGCCCGATGTCGTCACTGCACTTGGCGATGGTCTCGTGCACGCGGCGACGCAGGGCCGTCTGGCGCCTGTCCAGCGCGGTGGTATCCAGTGGCGCCACCTCGCCACCACGCAGGTGCTGGTGCACGCGCTTCCACAGGCGACGCAGGAAACGGTTGGCGCCCTCGACGCCGGCATCGGACCACTCCAGCGACTGGTCCGGCGGCGCGGCGAACATGATGAACAGGCGCGCGGTATCGGCGCCGTACTCACGCAGGATGGCCTCCGGATCGACGGTATTGCCCCGCGACTTGGACATCTTGGCGCCGTCCTTGAGCACCATGCCCTGGGTGAGCAGGCGGGTGAAGGGCTCGTCGATCTTCACCAGCCCCTCGTCGCGCATCAGCCGGGTGAAGAAACGCGCATACAGCAGATGCAGGATGGCATGCTCGATGCCGCCGATGTACTGGTCCACCGGCAGCCAGTAGTCAGCGCGTTCGTCGAGCATGGCGCTGTCGCTGTCGGGACAGGCGTAGCGCGCGAAATACCACGAGGACTCCATGAAGGTATCGAAGGTATCCGTCTCGCGCTCGGCCTCGCCGCCGCACTCGGGGCAGCGGGTGCGATAGAACTCGGGCATCTTCTTGATGGGCGAGCCCACGCCCTCGAAACTGACCTCCTCGGGCAGAACCACCGGCAGGTCCTCGTCGGGCACCGGCACCTCGCCGCAGCGCGGGCAATGGATCATGGGAATGGGCGCGCCCCAGTAACGCTGGCGCGACACGCCCCAGTCGCGCAGGCGGTAGTTGACGCGCTTCTGCCCGCGGCGGATCTTCTTCAGGGAAGCGGCGATGGCATCGAAGGCCGACTGTGAAGTGAGACCGTCGAATTCCCCGGAGTTGACCAGGCGCCCCTTCTCCACCCACGCGCCCGCGCGCAGATCGACGGACTCCCCGTCGAGGGGTTCGATGACCTGGCGGATGGGCAGGCCGTACTTGCGCGCAAATTCCCAGTCGCGCTGGTCGTGGGCGGGTACCGCCATGACCGCGCCCTCGCCGTAGCCCATGAGCACGAAGTTGGCGATGAACACCGGCACGCGCTCGCCGGTAACGGGGTGCACCGCCTTGAAGCCGGTATCGATGCCCTTCTTCTCCATGGTCTCCAGCTCGGCCTCGGCGGTAACGGTGTGGGCACACTCCCTGATGAAATTCGCCACGTTGGGGTGGTAGCGCGCCGCCTCCGCCGCCAGCGGGTGCTCGGCGGCCACCGCCACGTAGGTCACGCCCATGAGGGTATCCGGCCGCGTAGTGAAGACCTTGAGCCTGTCGCGCCGACCGTCGATATCGAAGACCACCTCCACGCCCTCGGAACGGCCGATCCAGTTGGCCTGCATGGTGCGCACCTGTTCCGGCCAGCCGTCGAGCCCGTCGAGATCGCGCAGCAGCTCCTCGGCGTAGTCGGTGATCTTCAGGAACCACTGCGCCAGGTCGCGCCGCTCCACTTCGGTGTCGCAGCGCCAGCAACGCCCGTCGATGACCTGTTCGTTGGCGAGCACGGTGAGATCGTGGGGACACCAGTTCACCGGCGCGGTCTTGCGATAGACCAGGCCCTTGCGGTAGAGGCGCGTGAACAACCATTGCTCCCAGTGGTAGTAATCCGGATCGCAGGTCGCCAGCTCGCGCTCCCAGTCGTAGGCGAAGCCCAGGCGCTTGAGCTGCTCGCGCATGTAGTCGATGTTGTCGCGCGTCCAGCGCGCCGGCGGGACCCCGTTCTGCAGGGCGGCGTTTTCCGCCGGCAGGCCGAAGGCGTCCCAGCCCATGGGTTGCAGGACGTTCCTGCCCTGCATGCGCTGGTAACGGCTGATGACATCGCCGATGGTGTAGTTGCGTACATGCCCCATGTGCAGGCGGCCGCTGGGATAGGGAAACATGGACAGGCAATAGAACTTCTCGCCCGCGGCGTCTTCGCGGACGTTGAAACAACGGTTTTTCTCCCACCATTCCTGCACGGCAGGCTCGAGTTCATGGGGCTGGTAGTGTTCCTGCATGGTGTATTCCGGCTACGGCATGGCGTGGTTGAAATCAGGGCACAAGCATACCCCACTCGGCAGGGGCGTGGAACACGAAGCGCGGCCATTTGGTGCGTGGCAGTAAGGGCCGCGCCGGTTTGGGGAGAAAAAACCTCGCCGGCCGGGCCGATCCGCCCCCCACCGGGCCCACAGGCGCTACACTACAGGCAGGGAAACCAGCCTGCGGGAGCAAGCGGCATGAACGATGAGAAGACCACGCGACAGGCGCGCGCCTACGAGCACCTGCTGGAGAAACTCGTGGAGAACGTCGAGGAAGTGCGCGAACTGGAAGAGGAAACCGAGACCTCGCTGGCGCTGAAGATGAACTACATCGTCGATCAGGTGCGCGACTTCGAGAAGCTCTCGCGCGAGGAACTCGCCCAGGTGGGCGACTACCTGCGCCGCGATGTGGAGGACGCCGCCCGCTTCCTCGACCGCTCGGGGCGCAGTGTCGGCGCCTGGCTGCGCGACGACCTGCGCCTCGCCGGCACCCGGCTCGGCGAGCTGTTTGCCGGCGCGGTGGATCGCACCGCCAGTGAACTGGCCGCCATCCACGCGGCCGCCGAGGAAGGTGACTGGTACACCGGCGACATCACCGGCCCCGGCTACCTGCACTGCCGCAAGTGCCACCACACTATATATATAGACAGCACCCGCCACGTACCGCCCTGCCCCCGCTGCCTCGGCACGGTGTTCCGCAAGACCTACAGCGAGGAAGGCAGCGCCGAATGATCGCCGGCGGGCCGGCAAGGGCGGGAATGCCCTGCCCCGCTACCCCTGCCTGTCGGGGCAGGGTGATTCAGCGCCGTGCCCGCCAGGCGGCGAGGGCCACCAGCAGGAAGGCCAGCACCACCACGAGCGCGTTGCCCCAGCGCACGTAGGGCGTGGCGCCCGTGCGTGGCTGCACCTCGCCACGCAGCACCGCCATCTCGAACTGCGGGCTGCGTTGCAGGATGCGGCCGTGCTCGTCCACCAGCGCCGAGATGCCGTTGGTGGTCACGCGCAACAGGGGACGGCCGGTCTCGATGCTGCGCATGCGCGAGATCTCCAGGTGCTGATGAGGCGCCAGCGAATCCCCGTACCAGGCGTTGTTGCTGCCGTTGACGAGGAAATGGGCCGCCGGCAGGGCGTCGATGACCTCCTCGCCGAAGGCGTCCTCGTAACAGATGGACACCGATACCGGGTGACCCGCGGCATGCAGCAGGGGCTGGACCTTCGGGCCGCGGCTGAAGCCCGACATGGGCAGATCGAAAAAGCCGATGAGGCCGCGCAACCAGTCCTCCAGCGGCACGTATTCGCCGAAGGGCACGAGGTGGCGCTTGTGATAGAAGCGCGCCTCGCCGCTGGCCGGATCGAAGCTGGCAAAGCTGCTGTAGTAGCGCGAGCCGTCCGGCTCGCGGTAGGGCAGCCCCGCCATCAGCCAGGTACGCCCCTCGCTCAGGGCATTCAGTTCCGCCAGCAGGGGCTTGAAATAGGGTTCGGCGAGACGATGGTAGAACACCGTCACCGAGTTCTCCGGCCAGACGATGAGTTGCGCGTCGGCGTGGGCGCGCGCCAGCGCGGCATAGGTATCGAGGCGCTCGCGGATGGCCTCGGGATCCCACTTGGTCTTCTGTGGCAGGTTGCCCTGCACCAGCGCCACGCTCAGCGGTTCGCCCAGCGGCCGCGTCCACTCGATGACGCGTCCCGCGCCCCCCGCGCCCCAGAGGGACAGCAACAACAACAGGCCCGGCAGCCAGCCGCGCCCGCGCGGCGGCCGGCGCCACCAGCGGGCCAGCACGCCGGCGCTCACCGCCAGCGCCAGCGCCACGCCATGCACGCCGAGCACCGCCGCCCAGCCCGCCAGCGGCGCGTCGATCTGGCTGTAGCCCGCGTTGAGCCACGGAAAACCGGTGAGGAACCAGCCGCGCAGCCACTCCACCAGCACCCAGAGCGCCGGCCACAGTATCGTCAGGCGCCAGCCGTCGGGAAGCCGCGCGCCGAGGCGCGCCGCCAGCCAGCCGAACAGGGCATGGAACAGGGCGAGGAAGGCGACGAACAGGGCAGTGAGCAGCACCGCCACCGGCCAGGCGGTCTGGCCGTAGACATGGATGGCGACGAACACCCAGGAGACGCCGACGCCGAAGAGGCCGAGTCCGAAGAGGTAGGCGCGCCGCCGCGCAACGGCGGGGGCATTGTCGTCGAGCACGAGGAACAGCAGGGCCAGCAGCGGCGCGGCCAGCCACCACAGGCCCAGCGGCGCGAAGGCGGTGGTCATGGCCATGCCGAGCAGCAGGGCCAGCAGTTCCCCGCCCCGCCCCGGCGCACCCCGGGCCAGCCAGTCGCCGAGGCGGATCATCGGGCCCGGCCGCGCAGCGAGTTCAGTCGTCACCCGTCGTCCCGGTGCGCGCCGACGCCTCGCCGGCGCGGCTCACCTGCAGGAGATAGACGCGTCGGTTGTCGGCGCGCAGGATGCGAAACTCGAGCCCCTCGGCCACCAGCGTCTCGCCACGCTTGGGCAGGTGGCCGAGCAGGCCCATCACCAGGCCGCCGACGGTATCGTTTTCCTCGTCGCTGAAGTGGGTGTCGAAGTGGGCGTTGAAATCGGCGATGGGGGTGAGCGCCTTGACCGTGCTCAGGCCGTTGGCGTGATCGAGGATGAAGGTGTCCTCGTCGAAGTCGTGCTCGTCGGCGATCTCGCCGACGATCTGTTCCAGCACGTCCTCGATGGTCACCAGCCCGGCGACACCGCCATACTCATCGACGACGATGGCCATGTGGTTGCGGCTGGCACGGAATTCCTTGAGCAGGACGTTGAGGCGCTTGCTCTCGGGAATGAACACTGCGGGACGCAGCAGTTCGCGGATGTTGAGCGTCGCGCCGTTGTCGCCGTGACTGGCGAACCACGGCAAGAGATCCTTGGCCAGCAGGATACCGATGACCTCGTCGCGGTTCTCGCCGATGACCGGGAAGCGCGAATGGGCCGACTCGATGACGGTATCGAGCACGCTGCGCGCATCGGCATCGCGTTCGACGATGCTCATCTGCGCGCGCGGGATCATGATGTCGCGTACCTGCATCTCGGCGACCTGCAGCACGCCCTCGATCATGCCCAGTGCATCGTGATCGAGGAGACCGCGTTGCTCGGCCTCGCGCAGCAGATTGATGAGGTCCTCGCGGGTACGCGGTTCCGAGCTGAAGGCTTGCCCCAGGCGTTCCAGCCAGGAGCGGTCGTTCTTCTCCTCCCGGGACTTGCGTCCGGGAGGGTGACTAGATCGATCTTCGTTCATTTTCCTTCCACGGGTTCATAGGGATCGGGTATGCCCAGCTTCTCCAGCAATGTGGTCTCCAGGCGTTCCATTTCCTCGGCCTCCCGCTCATGGTGGTGATCATAACCCAGCAGGTGCAAAACGCCATGGATGACCATGTGCGCCCAGTGGGCATGCAGGGGCTTGTCCTGGGCGCGCGCCTCTTCGGCCACCACCGGCGCGCAGATGACGATGTCGCCGAGCAGGCCAGTGTCCACTTCGGCCACGGCCTCGAAGGGAAAGGACAGCACGTTGGTGGGGCCCGACTTGCCGCGGTAGCGCTGGTTGAGCGCGGTCATCTCCGCCTCGTCCACGATGCGGATGCTGAGCTCCGGCGCGTCGCGTTTCGCGCCGGCGCCCCGCAGGGCCGTGCTCACCCACTCGCGCAGCGCGTCCTCGCCCGGCAGGCCGGGCGTGGCCACCGCCACCTGGACATCGAGATCGAGCTTCACGCCGTGCTCTCCTCGCCGTCGGCGCTCTCGTGTTCCTCGTAGGCCGTGACGATGCGCTGTACCAGGGGGTGGCGTACCACATCCTTGGGCCTGAAGAAGGTAAAGCTGATGCCTTCCACCTTGCTCAGCACGTCCACCACGTGGCGCAGGCCCGACTGCTGGCCGCGCGGCAGGTCGATCTGGGTGACGTCGCCGGTGATGACCACGGTGGAGCCGAAACCGGTGCGCGTGAGAAACATCTTCATCTGTTCGACGGTAGTGTTCTGCGCCTCGTCGAGAATGATGAAGGAGTCGTTGAGGGTGCGCCCGCGCATGTAGGCCAGCGGCGCCACCTCGATGACGTTCTTCTCCATCAGGCGCGCCACCTGCTCGAAGCCCAGCATCTCGTACAGGGCATCGTAGAGCGGCCGCAGGTAGGGATCGATCTTCTGCGCCAGGTCGCCGGGCAGGAAACCGAGGCGCTCGCCGGCCTCCACCGCCGGGCGGGTGAGGACGATGCGCTGCACCTGTTCGTGTTCCAGCGCCTGCACCGCGCAGGCCACGGCGAGATAGGTCTTGCCGGTGCCCGCCGGGCCGATGCCGAAGTTGACGTCGCAGGCGAGGATGTTCTTCAGGTAACGGCACTGGTTGGGTCCGCGTCCGCGGATGGCGCCCTGGCGGGTGTGGATGACCACCTCCTCCTCGTTGGCGGCGGGCTCGGCGGCGCGCGCTTCCACGCCCGACTCCTGCAGGAAGAGGTGGATGCGCTCGGGACTCAGTTCGCGCTCGCCGGCCTCGGCGTAGAGATCGCGCAGCACGTCGCCGGCAGCCTGCACGGAACGGCGATCACCGATCACGCGGAAGGCGTTGCCACGGTTGTTGATCTCCACCCCCAGGCGGCGCTCGATCTGGCGCAGGTGCTCGTCGAACTGGCCGCACAGGTTCGCCAGCCGGCGATGATCGACGGGTTCGAGGACGAAATCGGAAGAAACGGGTCGGGTACTCAAGATGAGTGGTGGTGGGTGGATGTCAGCGGCAGCCGGAAACGGGCTGAGCGGGAGCCCCGGTGGATACCGGTTCGCCACGCAGGGAATTGGGCAGGGCCTCGGTGATCACAATGTCGACGAACGTACCCGTCAGCTCAGGTGATGCCCTGAAGTTTACCACACGATTGTTCTCCGTGCGGCCCGCCAGCACCGCCGGATCCTTGCGCGAGGGTCCCTCCACCAGCACGCGCTGGGTGGTGCCCACCATGGCCTGGCTGATTTCCGCCTCCTTCTGGGCGAGGCGCGCCTGCAGGATGGCGAGGCGCTGTTTCTTGACTTCGAGCGGCACGTCGTCGGGCAGGGCCGCCGCCGGGGTGCCCGGCCGCGGGCTGTAGAGGAAACTGAAGGAGTGGTCGAAGCCCACCTCGGCGACGAGATCGAGGGTGGCCTGGAAGTCGGCCTCGGTCTCGCCGGGGAAACCGACGATGAAATCCGAGGAAATGGACATGCCAGGGCGCGCCTCGCGCAGGCGGCGGATGGTGTGGCGGTACTCCAGCACCATGTGGTTGCGCTTCATGAGGGCGAGGATGCGGTCGGAACCGCTCTGCACCGGCAGGTGCAGGTGGCCCACCAGTTCGGGAACCTCGGCGTAGGCGGCGATCAGGCTGTCGCTCATTTCGTTGGGGTGCGAGGTGGTGTAGCGGATGCGCTCGATGCCATCGATGGCCGCCACGTAGTGGATGAGCAGGGCGAGATCGGCACTGTCGCCGTCGTGCATCGATCCGCGGTAGGCATTGACGTTCTGCCCCAGCAGGGTGACCTCGCGCACGCCCCTGGCGGCCAGCTCGGCCACCTCGGCGAGCACGTCGTCGAAGGGGCGGCTGAACTCCTCGCCGCGGGTGTAGGGCACGACGCAGAAGCTGCAGTACTTGCTGCAACCCTCCATGACGGAGACGAAGGCGGTGGCGCCCGTCACCTTCGGCGCCGGCAGGCGGTCGAATTTCTCGATCTCGGGAAAACTCACGTCCACCACCGCGCGCCGCCTGTCGCGCGCCGCGGCGATCATGGCCGGCAGGCGGTGCAGGGTCTGGGGACCGAACACCAGGTCCACGAAGGGCGCGCGGGCGAGGATGGCCTCCCCTTCCTGGCTGGCCACGCAGCCGCCGACGCCGATGATGACCTCGGGACGGCGCTGCTTGATCTCGCGCCAGCGGCCGAGCTGGGAGAAGACCTTCTCCTGGGCCTTTTCGCGCACCGAGCAGGTGTTGAGCAACAGCACGTCGGCCTCCTCGGCCTCCGTGGTGCGCGCCAGGTCCTCGCTCTCGGCGAGCAGATCGGCCATGCGCGACGAGTCGTACTCGTTCATCTGGCAGCCGAAGGTCTTGATGAAAAGCTTGCGTGTCATGGAGGCACCGGGCCCTGCCCGGGAGACAAAACGGGAGCGAAACTTAGCATTTTTCACCCCGCCTGACCACAATCGGGGCCGAAAATCGGCCCCGATGTGAGTTGTTACTTACCGCGGAGGTACCGGCACGCAGCGCTGCCGGGTCAGCTGCCAAATTCTTCCACGGCGTCGGCGGAGATCCTGTGGATGGCCAGATCCGCGCCCTCGAACTCCTCTTCCTCGCTCAGGCGCAGGCCCACCATGGCCTTGATGACGCCGTAGATGGCAAAACCGCCACCGAGGGCGATGGCGATGCCCAGCAGGGTGCCGGCGAGCTGGGCCATGAAGCTCACCCCGCCGGTGCCGCCGAGGGCCTCGAGGCCGAAGATCCCCGCGGCGATGCCGCCCCAGGCGCCGCACAGGCCGTGCAGGGGCCACACGCCGAGCACGTCATCGATGCGCCACTTGTTGTGGCACCAGGTGAAGGCGAAGACGAACAGGCCGCCGGCCACGGCGCCGGTGACCAGCGCGCCCACCGGGTGCATGAGATCGGAGCCGGCGCACACCGCCACCAGCCCCGCCAGCGGGCCGTTGTGCACGAAGCCCGGGTCGTTGCGGCCGATGAACAGGGAAGCGAGAATGCCGCCCACCATGGCCATCAGCGAGTTCAGCGCCACCAGGCCGCTGACCGACTCGATGGTCTGCGCCGACATGACGTTGAAGCCGAACCAGCCCACCGTCAGCACCCAGGCGCCCAGCGCCAGGAAGGGCACGCTGGAGGGCGGATGGGAGGGATTGGGCGTGCCGTCCTTGCGGAAGCGCCCGTGGCGCGGCCCGAGCAGGAGCACCGCGGCCAGCGCGATCCAGCCACCCACGGCATGCACCACCACCGAGCCGGCGAAGTCATGGAAACCCGCACCGAAGGTGGCCTCCAGCCAGGCCTGCACGCCAAGGTTGTTGTTCCATACGATGCCCTCGAAGAAGGGATACAGCAGGCCGACGATGATCAGGCTGGCGGTGAGCTGGGGATAGAAGCGCGCCCGCTCGGCGATACCGCCGGAGATGATGGCCGGGATGGCGGCGGCGAAGGTGAGCAGGAAGAAGAACTTCACCAGCTCGTAGCCGTTGTTGACCTTGAGCGTATTGGCGTCGTCGAGGAAACCCGTGCCGTAGGCCACCAGGTAGCCGACGAAGAAATAGGCGATGGTGGAGACGGCGAAGTCGGAGATGATCTTCACCAGCGCGTTGATCTGGTTCTTCTTGCGTACCGTGCCCACTTCGAGAAAGGCAAAGCCGGAGTGCATGGCCAGCACCATGATGGCGCCGAGCAGGATAAACAGGACATCAGCGCCCGATTTCAAGGTTTCCATTGAGATCCCCCTGACGATTTGCGTGTTCTGGATTAGGAAAAATTCGCGCGAAATATTGTTCTATATTGGTGCCTTATAAGCAAGAATCGCACCAAAATGGACGTTTTTGTTTTTTGATTTTTATACAAGAACTTATAAATTGCCCTGTGCAAATTTTAACCTGCACAGCGCTTCGTTATGGTGCGCGACACGCCATAAAGCCCCATCATGGTGCGCGTCAACCCTCCTCCGCCACGCCACGCTTGGCCGCCTGCCACAGGCGCTCCAGGGTCTCGGCGTCCAGCCCGGCGAGCCCCTCCCCCGACCCGGCGGCGGCCTCCATGTGGGCGAAGCGATGGGCGAAGCGGCGCGTGGCGCCGCGCAGGGCGGCCTCGGCGTCCACCTCCAGGTGGCGGGCGAGGTTGACGCAGGTAAACAGCAGGTCGCCCACCTCCGCTTCGATGTCCTCGCGCCGGCCGGCTTCCACCGCCTGATCCAGCTCGGCAAGTTCCTCCGCCAGTTTCGCCTTCACGCCGCTGGTATCCGGCCAGTCGAAACCCACGTGGGCGGCGCGGCGCTGGATCTTCTGCGCCCGCGAGAGCGCCGGCAGGGCGAGGCTGATGTCATCCAGCAGGCCCGCCGGCCGCCCGTCCTGCTTCGCCGCACGTTCCTTCTGCTTGTGCGCCTCCCACTGGCGGGTCTGATCGGCGACGTCGGTCACCTGCTCGTCGGCAAACACATGGGGATGACGACGGATGAGCTTGCGGCAGATGGCATCCACCACGTCGCCGAAGGCAAACTCGCCCTCCTCTTCGGCGATACGCGCATAGAAGACGATCTGGAACAGCAGGTCGCCCAGCTCGTCGCACAGGGCCGCGCGCTCGCCGCGCTCGATGGTCTCGGCCACCTCGTAGGCCTCCTCCAGGGTGTGCGGCACGATGCTCTTTGGCGTCTGCGCGAGATCCCACGGGCAGCCCGATTCCGGATCGCGCAGGCGCGCCATGACTTCGAGCAGATCGTCGATGGTGTACATGTGAGTTCCCCTTGCAGTGTCGTCGGCAAAGTATCTCACTACCGGCAAAAAGGGGCGAGTACTGGCAAAAAACAGGGGCGCCGTCACGCCGCTTCAACCGGGGCAGGGACAACGGCCTTCAGGACCACACCCTGCACGAGGAAAGCGGGCAGTACTTCCACAGCCTGGCGCCTTACGTGGAGGGCGAGTTGCTCGAATTTGATCCGCAAAGGGAGACGCTGCTCGGTCCCGCACGTCCCGAGCAGGCCTGACGCGGACCGATCAGCTCTCCGCCGTCAGGGCGGGTGCGTCTTCAACTCAGGTAGGAGCGCGGCAGGACGGCCTCGAGGGCGTCGGTGAAGCGCGGGCCGGCTTCGGCGAGGACCTCGTGCATGATGTCGGGCTGCAGGCCGCTGGTCTGCCAGGCGTAGTCCTCGATGGGTTGCAGGCTGGACTCGATGTCGAGACCCAGTTCAGCGATGCAGGTAAAGACGTTGGCGATGTGGATCAGCGAGGCATCGAGCATGTTGCGCTTTGCTTCCTGCGGGGCATGGTGGAAGCGTACGGCATCGCACAGGGACTCGGGCATCTTCCACTGTTCCAGCAGCAGGCCACCAAGCTCGGCGTGGTCGAAACCCATGAGCCGCTGCTCCACCTCGAAGTCCAGGGCTTCCTCCTCGGTGGCGGCGCGCATGACTTCCACGGCGATGTCGGGTTTCTTGTTGGCGATGATGAGCTTGCCGATGTCGTGCAGCAGGCCGGCGACGAACAGGCGCTCGCCATGCAACACGCGGCAGCGGCTGGCGAGGATCTGCGCCACCACGCCGCAGTACACCGAGTGGCGCCAGAAGTGGGCCATGTTGAGCACGTCGGTGGAAACGCGGGAGAAGGCCTCGATGGCCGAGGCGGCCAGCACCAGGCCGCGCAGTTCGCGCATGCCGATGACGGTCACCGCGCGGCTGACGGTCTCGATGCGGGAAGGAAAGCCGTAGAAGGCGCTGTTGACGATCTTCAGCAGGCGCGCGGTGAGTCCGGTATCGCGGCCGATGACCTTGCCGAGATCCTTCGCCGTGGTGAGCGGATCTTCGAGCATTTCGCTCACCCGCAGGCAGACCTCCGGTAGCGACACCAGGCGCACCACACCGCCCACCATGGCCTCGGGGGTGATCTGGCCGTGATGTGTTTCCCGCGCTGTGGACATGCCGCTGCTACCTCCTGCCTGCTTAAACCTGTAGCGACAGGAACGGGGATTTCTTTAGCGTCGGGGACGCGCGGCCGGCAGGCCGCTGGTGGATCAGGGGCTTGCGCGGGAAACGTGCGCGTTCCCCCTGGCCGGCATCACCCGGTGGGCTGTTGAAGGCTTACTTTGCGGGCACCTGCTCGGCGGCCTCTTCGCGGCGCTTTTGCAGGCTTTGCAGGGCAATGGCGGCGATATCCGGATCGCCATCCCGGGACAACCTCGTCAGGGTGGCGAGGTCGGTATTCCAGTTGCGTGCCACCTCGAGACGAATGCGCGGCACCCCGTCCCCCGCAAGGATCTTCAGCGCCGCCACCGGCACGTACTCGTAGCGCGCCACCACGCTGCGCACGTCCACGTCCCCGTCGCGCGCCAGGACGAGATAGACGGCATCCGGCGTGCTGATGTTGGTGGCCACCGAGATCCGCACCTGGGGCTCGGGATCCCTGGCCAGTCGCGCGAGTACCTCGCCCGGTGTGCGGCGGTTGCCGGCCACCGCCTTGCGCACCCGCCAGTCCGGATGCGTGGCCAGTTCCGCCAGGCGGGCCTTCGACGTGGCGGGCAGGCGCGCCTCGCGCAGGGTGGCGGCAGGGGCCTCCCCGGCCGGTACCGTTCCCGGTACCACGCCCGACAGGACGACAAACAACAGGCAGGCGGACAGCAAGCGACGGCGGTACATGATTCCCTCCCGGGCTGGTGTGCAGGCGGGCCATACCATAGCACCGGCGCCGGCGAGACGAAACGGGCCGGCATACGTGCTCGCCACGGGCAGCCGCCGCAGGCAGACAATTTCACGTCAAATCAGTCACTTTGCCGGATATTGGCTTCAAATCCGGCGCCGGGCCGCCGATATACCCGGTATAACGGCTGCCAACCACCCCCAACCGGCCCTGGAGAACCCATCCATGTCCACAGCCTCCCTGCCCCGTGTACTCGTCGTTGACGATTCCCGCGTCATGCGCGTCTCGTTGCGCAAGATCCTCGCCCGCGATTTCGAGGTCCTGGAGGCCGAGGACGGCGAACAGGCCTGGGAGGTGCTGAGCAGCACCGAGGGCATCCAGCTCGTCTTCTCCGATCTTTCCATGCCCCGCCTGGACGGCTACGGGCTGCTGGCCCGCGTGCGCGAGTGCGGGGATCCGGCCATCCGGTCCCTGCCGGTGATCATCATCACCGGCAAGGAAGACGATGTCGAGACCAAGGAAGAGGTGCTCTCGCGCGGCGCCAGTGACTTCATCAGCAAACCCTTTCAGGCCGTACACGTGCGCGCCCGCGCCGCCAGCCACCTGCAGCACCGCCGCACGCAGGAAAAACTGCAACGCGAGGCCACCGAGGACGCCGGGACCGGTCTCGGCAGCGCCCGCTACCTGAAAAAGGTCGCCGGCGAGCTGCTCGCCCAGATCCGGCGCGGCCAGGGAGAATGGATCTGGCTGCGTCTGCACGTGGACGGTTTCAGGGAGCTCTACATCGAACACGGCAAGGGCTGTTGCGAGGAGGCCATCGCCCGCATCGGCGGCATCATCTCCACCACCGTGCGCGACGGCGACCATGCCGCCACCCTCGGCCCGGGCCAGTTCGTGCTGATACTCAATGGCGCCGATGCCGATGGCGCCCGCGTGCTGGCCGAACGCCTGCAACAGGCGGTGGGCAAGTCCACCTTCTATGCCGGCGAGCGGGAGCTGCGCCTGACGCTGAGTGTCGCCATCAGCGAACCGCGCATCGACGTGGACACCACGGTGGACGACGTGCTCGCCATGAGCGCGCGCCTGCTCGACGGAGTCGGCCCCGGCAGCATCGTCATGGACGTCGCAGAGAGAGCCGCCCCGGCGGGCATGGACGTGGTGGAGGCCCTGTTGCTGGTGCGCGAGGAATGGTTCGGGGAGGCGGAGCGCGAACGGCTGGCGGCCCAGCGCCAGCAACTCTTTGCCCAACTCCTGCCCCTGCTGGACATCATCGCCATCGATGCGCCGCAACAGTTGCAGGCCCTCGGCAAGGCCATCCGGGCACGCTAGATAACTGTTCCGAAATCCAGGTCACTTCGGGGGGGCAGGCGACGGTTGGTCGGTACGTCGTCCCACGTGTCCTGACATGACCGTCAGCCGCAGGGACGACGTGCAGGATGCACTAGTGTCGCGAGAGGGCAGGAGAAGGTGAGACCGGAGGTCGAGAAGCTGGCCTGGGCCACGCCCGGAGCGACCGCGGCTGTCGAGCGTACAGGGACGTATGTACCGCGTGTCCGTAAACACCACCCCGGCGAGAGACAGGCAGATAGGGCAATCCGCTTATTCTCAGTTGATCGGGGATTCGGAACACGTATTTAGCCGGGCGCCGCCACCGGCTGCCTACTTCGCCTGTTCCCTTTCCCGTTCGTGGTCGTCACGCTCGCGCATCAGCCAG
>JALTLF010000057.1 GCA_027005735.1 Chromatiales bacterium
CCCCGGAGCCACGGCCGGGGATGCGGGGATCGTCGTCGTCCATGAGGATGCGATGGGCCGGCCCCTCCATGTCCTCGAACTGGCCACTGCGGATGGCCCACATGAGGCCCGCCACGGCCACCACCATGAGCACCACGGCGAGGGGAATGAGCAGATAGAGGATGTCCATGCCTGGTTTCCGGGGGTCTCCGCGTCAGGGGGCGTCAGATCTAGTCCTTTCGGGTGTCAGCATTGTCTGACACACATTTCGGAATTTGCCGACAGACTGCCGCTGGACCACGCCTGTACCCTTTATTACAGAACTTACACGAAGTATCCCACACCGAGAAGAGATATGAACGTGACCCTGAATTTCAAAGACAGGCTGGCGGGTTTGAGGGTGGCGCCGCGGACATCGCATCGCAACCGTTTTTTCCAGGTCGAGGACGAGGGCTGGTACCTCAATGCCCGCGAGGGGATCCAGGGGCCGTTTGCCAGCCTGGAAGAGGCGGAGGCCTGGCTCGAGAAACTGATTTCCCGCCAGGGGGAGCGCGGCTCTCCCCACTGAGCGACAACCGTTCCACCTCATTGGGCTTCAGGCTGTTCCGGTCGCCACACTGGATTGAAGCCCTTTTTTATTCCCGCCGGCGCCGGAATGGCGGCCGCCCTCACCCAGGCGCAGGGCATTGAGCACCACCAGCAGGGAGCTGAAGGACATGCCCAGTGCCGCCATCCACGGCGCCACCAGCCCTGCCGCGGCCAGCGGCAGGGCCGCGCCGTTGTAGAGCAGGGCCCAGCCCAGATTCTGGCGGATCACCGCCAGGGTCTGGCGCGCCTTGTGCACCCCCTCCGGCAGGCGACTGAGATCGTCGCTCAGCAGCACCATGTCGGCACTGGCCTGGGCAAGCTGGGTTCCCGCGCCCATGGCGATGGAGACCTGCGCCGCGGCCAGTACCGGCGCATCGTTGATGCCGTCGCCCACCATGGCCACCACCGCGCCTTCCGCCTGCAGGCGGCGCACATGTTCCAGCTTGGCGTCGGGACCGAGGCGACCGTGGACCACGTCGATACCCAGTTCCGCCGCCACCGACGCGGCCACCGCCTCACGGTCGCCACTCAGCATCACCAGCCTGAGCCCCATGGCGCGCAGGCGCGTCATGGCTTCACGGGCCTCCTCGCGGGGCCGATCGGCAATGGCGAAGCCGGCCACGAGGCCGTCCTGGTCGGCGAGCCACACCCAGCTCGCCACGTCGTCGGGCTCCTGGGGCGCCTCGCCCCATTCCGCCACGAAGGCATCGCTGCCGAGCCGGTAGCGCCGCCCGTCGATGAGGCCTTCCACTCCCTGCCCCGGCACCGTGCGCAGATCGGTGGCGCTGGGAGGGGCCTGGACGCCTTCGCCCAGGGCACGCGCCAGGGGGTGCTCGGAGTCCTTCTCCAGCGCCGCCGCCCAGGCCCGGGCGGTCTCCGCCGAGATGCCCTCCCGCAGCGGGCACACCGCCTCCAGCA
>JALTLF010000058.1 GCA_027005735.1 Chromatiales bacterium
GAGCGGACTTACCGGAAGTAGCCATGTCATGATTTCCCTGTAGTTTTCATGTGTTGGCAACGATTTCATCGAAACCAACGAATTCAGCGCTTAGGACGATTATAGCGGTTTAACGGCAGTGGAGAAGGAAACTTTAGAAAAATTCCAGTTTCGGGTTTCCACCCCTCGAGATGGCGCCGCCAAACCCCCGCCACTAATGTCGTTTGTCCGAACCATCTAAAGTTCGCCCCCGGGCCGCCGTTAAGCCCACTGATGGCCGGACCCTGTGGCAGAGGTCGGCGTTCTCACCTGTTCCCGGAAACAGAAACAGAGACAGAAACAGAGACAGAATCTTGTGAAACTCGGCATCCGTCATCTGGATATTCAGGCCCGCATCATGTGGCTCGTGGGGGCGGTGCAATTTCTCCTCCTTTCCGTTGTGTCGGCCTGGGGCGTCGCCTTTTACTATGAGGAAGAAACCGAACACGTGGAACAGCGCGTGACGGGCCTTGCCGATGGCCTCGCCGTCGTTCTCAGCGATGCCGTCGTCGCTGGGGACACCGCCACACTGCAACGCTACAACGTCAGCATCTTTCGCCAGAATCACCTGGCTTTCATTCGCGTGCGCGACGCCGACGGTGGTCTGATCCTGGAGCTCGGTGGTGGGGCCGCCGGGGGACGGCCGATCTCGACGGACATCAATACGGCCCTGCATGCAGGCGGTGTGTTCGCGGTGGTCAGATCCATTCGCAGCGACACTACGGTGCTCGGCGAGGTGGAGCTGGGCCTGGATCTCGCCGATGTTCGCGAGGAACTCGTAAGCCTGGCCGGTGGGGCGCTCTTCGCCGTGCTCGGGGTGTTTATCAGCGTGATGTTGCTGACGTGGTTCGTGCTCAAGCGGTTGATGTCCAACCTGCGGCGCCTGCGCGGGGCCTTCTATCAACTGGTCCAGGGCGAGGCCAGTTTCTCCACCCGCATGGAACTGGAAGGCGAGGACGAATTTTCCCAGATCGGCATGTTCTTCGATCTCTTCATGGGACAGCTGCAGGAGATGGTCAAGTCCATCATGGCCCTGGCCGAGGGCCTGTCGCGGGCCGCGCACCGCGCCCAGGAAGTGACGGTCACCACCAGTAACGCGGTGGAACAGCAGGCCGGTGCCATCAACGATTTCGCCCGCAGCATAGACCAGATGGCGGCGACCGCGGAGCGGGTCAGCGAACAGATCAACACCACCACGCAACAGATCGGCGAAGTGCAGCAGAACGCGGAGTCGGGGCGCACGGTGGTGGAGTCGGCCCAGGCGGGCATGCAGTCCCTGGTGGAAGGGATGGGTGGCCTGGAGACCACGGTCACGCGCCTTGCCAGCCGCCATGCCGACATCCGCCAGGCCCTGGACATGATCGAGAGCATCGCCGAACAGACCAACCTGCTGGCCCTCAATGCCGCCATCGAGGCAGCGCGCGCCGGCGAACACGGTCGGGGCTTCGCGGTGGTGG
>JALTLF010000059.1 GCA_027005735.1 Chromatiales bacterium
CCGCCGACTCGCCCCCGCCTGGCTGCTCAGCCTGCTGGTGCTGTTCTGCCTGCCGGTGCCGGCCACGCAAGCCGCCTGGTTCAAGCAGGAGGCCGCCATCATGGGCACGCGGGTGGCGGTGGAACTCTGGCACACGGACCCGGCCGCGGCGCGCGCTGCCATGGATGCGGTGATGGCGGAGATGCGCCGCATCGACGCCGCCATGAGTCCCCGGCGCCCCGACAGCGAGCTCTCGCGCCTCAATCGCCGCGCCGCGCACGAAGCGGTGGCGGTGAGCGCCGAACTCTACGATCTCATCGCCCGGGCGCTGCGCTTTTCGCGTCTCTCCGACGGCGCCTTCGACATCACCTTCGCCAGCGTGGGCCACCTCTACGACTTTCGCCGCGGCGTCGCCCCCGACGAGGCGCAGATCGCCGCCGCCCTGCCCGGCATCGACTACCGCCAGGTGATCCTCGAGGCAGGCCACCGCATCCGCTACGGCCGCCCCCAGGTGGTCATCGACCTCGGCGGTATCGCCAAGGGCCATGCCGTGGACCGCGCCATCGCCCTGTTGCAGGCGCGGGGCATCCGCGAGGTGCTGGTCACCGCTGGCGGCGACAGCCGTATCCTCGGCGACCACCACGGCCGCCCGTGGATGATCGGTATCCGCGATCCCGAGCGCGAACAGGGCTCGGCGGTGGTGCTGCCGCTGGACAATACCGCCATCTCCACCTCCGGCGACTACGAGCGCTTCTTCATCCGCGACGGCGTGCGCTTCCACCACATCCTCAGCCCCGCCACCGGCAGGCCGGTGCGGGGCACGCGCTCGGTGACCATCCTTGGCCCCGACGCCACCACCACCGACGCCCTCTCCACCACCGTCTTCGTCCTCGGCGCCGAGAAGGGCCTGGCCCTCATCGAGAGCCTGCCGGGGATCGAGGCGGTGATCATCGACGCCGCCGGCAGGCTGCATTTCACCCGCGGCCTGGCGCCGCCGGCGGCCGCCCGGCCCCCCTTTGCCCCCGCGCCGGCGCCCGGGGCCGCGCCGGCGACGCCGTAGAGGCCGAAAAGGTTCCCGCCCGACGGTCCCCGTCCCGACTTCTGTGATGGGGCTAACATTCTCAAGCCCTTGAAAACCTTACCCTAGGCGCTGCTACGAGATGGACATCCGCAACGTCGGATAAGCCGCGTTTTCGTTTCCCGCGTCCCGCCCCCTGCCCGGCGGGGTGGTTGGCAAAACGTCACGCAAACGCGTTATCCTGATGCAAATCCGGGGCTTACAGTCAGGGACGCCCGGTACCTGGAATCGACCACAGGACACACTCTCATGATCCGATGGAAGGCCTGGACAGTCGCCGCCCTGCTGGCCCTGTCTGCCGGCAGCCCTGCCCTGGCGGGGGAACTCGATGTCATCGAGGCCGAACTGCAGGAAATCGAGAACAGCCTGCCCACGCTCGCGCCCGCGCAGGTCAACGTCTATGTCAACCTGGACGTGGCGCCCACGCAGTACCTCAACACCGTCAGCCTCAAGCTCGATGGTCGCGAGCTGGTGAGCTGGCGCTACACCGAGCGCGAAAACCGCGCCCTGCGCGAGGGCGGCAGCCACCGCATCTTCAGCGGCGAGCTGCGCGGCGGCGCCCACGAACTCACCGCCAGCTTCACCGTGGGCGACACCGCGCGGCCCACCGGCGAGGCCCAGACGGTACGCATCAGCACCGACGGGGCGCAGACCAACGTCGAGCTCCTCATCGCCGACGAGGGCGGCAGCCGCGCGCCCAACCTGCAAATCCGGGTATGGTAGGCGGCAGGCCAGCACGCCCCCGCGGTCCCGCCGCGATCCCCGCCCTGCTGGCGCTGGGCGCCGCCCTGCTCGGCCTGTCCGCCTGTGCCGGCAAGAGCGGGCCGGCCACCATCGCCGATCTCGACCGCCAGAAGGTGGAGCTGGAAGCGGCCCCGGCGGCGGTACCGGAGGTGGACCGCGAACGGGTCATCTCCGGCTACCGGGAGTTCCTGCGCGCCGCCCCCGACGACGAGATGTACCGCGAGGCCCTGCGCCGCCTCGCCGACCTGGAACTGGAGGCCGGCCAGGACGAGATGGCCTCGGGCAACCTCGGCGCCGAGCAACTGCGTCAGCTCGACGCCGCCATCGCCCTCTACCGGAACTACATCGCCAACTACCCGGACCGCGAGAACACCGACGTGGTCCTCTACCAGCTGGCCAAGGCCTACGACCTCAAGGGTGACCGCCGGAACGCGCTCGCCACCCTCGACCGCTTCATGGCCCGCTATCCCGACAGCAGGCTGCGCGACGAGATCCAGTTCCGCCGCGGCGAGTTGCTGTTCGTGCTCAAGCGCTTTGGCCCTGCCGGCGAGGCCTATGCCGACGTGCTGGGTTTCCGAAACTCGCCGTATTACGAAAAGGCCCTCTACAAGTACGGCTGGAGCCTGTTCAAGCAGAACCGGCACGAGGCGGCCCTCGAGGCCTTCTTCAAGCTGCTCGACAACAAGCTCGCCGAGGGCAAGTTCCGCATCGACGGCCCGGCCATCAATCTCTCCGCCACCGAGCGCGAGGTGCTCAACGACGTGCTGCGCGTCATCAGCCTGTCCTTTGCCTACCTCGATGGCGCGCCGGCGGCCAACCGCTTCTTCAGCGAACACGGCCCGCGCCCCTACGAGGCCCTGATCTACCAGCACCTCGGCGAACTGCTGCTCGACAAGGAACGTATCCGCGACGCCGCCGAGGCCTTCCTGGCCTTCGCGCAACGCTATCCCGAGGACCTGCGCGCGCCGCAGTTCCACTCCCGCGCCATCGCCGCCTACGAGAAGGGCGCCTTCGCCAGCCTCATCCTGCCGGCCAAGGAAAGTTTTGTCGAACGCTACGGCGTCGGCAGTCCCTTCTGGAAGGCGCAGCCGGCGGTGCACGACAGCCTGCGCCCCACCCTGCAGAAACACCTGCGCGATCTGGCCACCCACTACCATGCCGTGGCGCGCAAGTCGAAGAAACCGGCGGATTTCGCCCGCGCCGCCACCTGGTACCGGCGCTACATCCAGTCCTTCCCCGACGATCCCACCGCGCCGGAGATGAACTACCTGCTCGCCGAGGCCCTCTTCGACGGCGGCCGCATCGCCGAGGCCATCCCCGAATACGAAAAGACCGCCTACGGCTACGGACCCCACGCGAAGCGCGCCGAGGCGGGCTACGCCGCCCTGGTGGGCTACCAGACCCTGCAGAAACGCGCCGGCGAGGCCGAGCGCGCCGCCTGGCGCGAGAAGGCCATCGCCAGCGCCCTGCGCTTCGGCAGCCAGTTCCCCAACGATCAGCGGGTACCGGCGGTGCTCGCCAAGACCGCCACCGACCTGCTCAGGCTGGAGGACTACCCGCGCGCGGCGAGCACCGCCGAGGCCCTGCTCGCCCTGCCCAACATCGGGAAACGGCGCAAGCTCTACCGCAACGGCCTGGTGGTACTCGCCCATGCCCAGTTCGCCATGGGGAAATATGCCGAGGCCGAGGCCGGCTACGGCCGCGCCATCAAGTACTACAAGCGTAACGAGCCGGAGTACGCCGCCCTGCGCGACCGCCTCGCCGCCAGCATGTACAAGCAGGGCGAGGCCTTCCGCGCCGCCGGCAATCTCGCCGCCGCGGTGACGCAGTTCCTGCGCGTCGGCCAGCGCGTGCCCGGCTCGGACATCTCCGCCACCGCCGAGTACGACGCCGCCGCCGCCCTCATCCAGATGGAAGACTGGAAACGGGCGCAGCGCGTGCTGGAAAACTTCCGCCGCCGCTATCCGAAACAGCACAAGTTGCAGGCCGGGGTGACGGAAAAGCTGGCGCTGGTCTACACGAAGACCGGCCAGAAGGTGAAGGCCGCGCTGGAGATCGAGCGCCTCGCCGCCGCCAGCGGCGATCCCCAGGTCCGCCATGCCATGATGTGGCAGGCCGCCAATCTCTACAAGGAGACCGGCAGGCGCAACAATGCCATCCGCGCCTTCAAGCGCTATATAAAGGCATTCCCCACCCGGATGCCCGAGTCCATGGAGGCCCGTTTCCAGCTCGCCGCCCTCTACCAGCGGGCCGGCAAGCAAAAGGAACGCTTCTACTGGCTGCGCGAGATCGTCAAGGCGGACCGCGCCAGGCCCGACCTGCGCACGCCACGCACGCGCGACATTGCCGCCAGCGCCACCCTGCAACTGGCCGAGCCCTACGTCGCCGCCTACCGCCGGGTGAAGCTGACCCTGCCGCTGAAGAAGAGCATCAAGCGCAAGAAAAAGCTCATGCAGCAGGCCATCCAGGCCTACAAGCAGGCCATGGACTACAAGGTGGCGGCAGTGGCCACCGCCGCCACCTACCAGGTCGCCGAGCTGTACAACGATTTTGCCGGCGCGCTGATGAAGTCCCAGCGGCCGAAACAGCTCAACGCCGAGGAGCTGGAACAGTACGAGATCCTGCTGGAGGAACAGGCCTACCCCTTCGAGGAGAAGGCCATCGATTTTCATGTCGTCAACGTGCGCCGCACGCGTGACGGCATCTATGACCGCTGGGTGGAAAAGAGCCTCGCCGCGCTGGCCGCCCTGCAACCCGTGCGTTATGCACGCAAGGAACAAACCGAGGACACGGTCGATGCCCTGCACTGATCCCCGTATGCGGCCGCGCGGACTGGCGCGCCTGGCCCTGCTGCTGAGCCCCCTGCTGCTCGCCGCCTGCGAGTCGGCGGCGCCGCTGGTGGCCACCCCGCCCCCCAGCGTCACCCCCGAGCTGCAGACCCGCTACCAGTACGCCCTGTCGCTGATGAAATCCGGCCGCGACCGGCAGGCGCAGGCGGCGCTGGAGCGCATTGCACAGCAGGAACCCCGTCTCGCCGGCCCGCACGTCAACCTCGGCATCCTGCACATCCGTGCCGGGCGCTGGGAGAAGGCCGAGGCGGCCCTGCGCAAGGCCATCGAGCTCAACCCGGCCAATGCCCCGGCCTGGGCCCACCTCGGCATCGTGCTGCGCCACCAGGGCAAGTTCGACGAGGCGCTGACGGCCTACCAGAAGGCGCTCTCCATCCGCGAGGACTATGCCCTCGCCCACCTGAATATCGGGATCCTGTACGATATCTATTTCCAGAAGCTGGACGAGGCGCTGGAGCACTACCGCCGCTACCAGGCGCTGACGGGAGAAAGTGATACCCAGGTCGCAAAATGGATAGTTGATCTTGAACGTCGCGCCGCAAAACCCGAAAACGGATAGAACACACGCAAAGGTACATGCCATGAAACGTCTCAGCCAATACCTGTTGCCCCTCCTGCTGGTTCTGCCGGCGGCCGCCCAGGCCCAGGAAGAAGAGGTCATCAGCCTCGAGGGCACCACCGTGGTGGGCAACCGCGAGCTGCCCAAGGTGCTCTACATCGTGCCGTGGCAGGAATCGGAGCTGCCGGACATGACCGATCTGCCGCTCAACGCGCTGATCAACGATGCCCTTTCGCCCATCGAGCGCGACGTCTTTCAGCGCCAGATCCAGTTTCATTACCAGTTGAACGCCAGAGGCAACTGAGTCCGAACCTTCGTCCATTTGAACACTTTATTGTCGGGAGTAAGCAGGAATGGAAGTTTTCAACAGCATCGTGCGATTTTTCCAGGAAGGTGGGATCTTCATGTATCCCATCATGCTGGTACTGGCCATTGGTGCCGCCATCGCCATCGAACGTTACATCTACCTGTCCGTATCGAAGGGCGCCAACCGCCGCCTGATGAAGGAACTCATGCCCATGCTGCAACGCGGCGACTACCAGGGTGCGTATAACGCCGCCAGCAAGTCGAAGCAGGCCATCAGCCAGATCCTGTCCTACGGGCTGGCGCGCATGAAGACCGCCAGGCAGCGCGAGGACATCGAGATGGCGATGGAAGAAGGCATGATGGAAGTCATCCCGCGGCTGGAAAAGCGTACCCACTACCTCGCCACCTACGCCAACCTCGCCACCCTGCTCGGCCTGCTGGGCACCATCATCGGCCTCATCAATGCCTTTACCGCGGTGGCCGGGGCCGAGCCCTCGCAGAAGGCCGACATGCTCTCGGGAAGTATCTCCATCGCCATGAACACCACCGCCTTTGGCCTCATGGTGGCCATCCCGCTGCTGCTGGTGCACACCGTCATCCAGACCAAGACCACCGAGATCATCGACAGCCTGGAAATGGCCGCGGTGAAGTTCGTCAACCTGATCACCGACAAGGGCAACAGCAAGTAGATGAGAGGCTCGCGCGCACGGCGGCGGCGGAACCTCGAAACCGCCGACATCAACATCACCGCCTTCATGAACCTGATGGTGATCCTGGTGCCGTTCCTGCTCATCACGGCGGTGTTCTCGCGCGTGGCGATCCTGGAACTCAACCTGCCCACCGCCAGCGACGCCGCCAATCCGCCGAAAAAGCCCGAGTTTCACCTGCAGATCGTCATTCGCGCCAATGAACTCATCGTCGGCGACACGCGTGGCGGCCTGATAAAGCGCATCAGGAAGAAGGACGGCAAGTACGACTACAAGGCACTCTCGGACCTGTTGCAGAAGATCAAGGCCCGTTTCCCCGACAAGACGGCCGCCACCATTCTCTCCGAGAAACAGACGCCCTACGACACCCTGATCCAGGTGATGGATGCGGTGCGCATGTACAAGGCCGTCGTCGCCGGCAGCGTGGTCAATGCCGAACTGTTCCCCAACATATCCATCGGTGACGCGCCGGCACGGCGTTAGCGCATGCAGAAGGTTTCAGTGATATGAAGATGTCCCGCCGTGCCAAGCGCATGGAACAACACTACAAACGCAAGAAGAAGGGCCTGGTGGCGCTGAACATGGTCTCGCTGATGGATATCTTTACCATCCTGGTGTTCTTCCTGCTGGTCAATTCCTCGGAAGTGGAAATCGTGCCCAGCACCAAGTCCATTCGCCTGCCCGAGTCCGCCGCCGAGGCCAAGCCGCGCGAGACCGTCACCATCGTGGTCAACAACAAGGACCTGCTGGTACAGGGGCGCCCGGTGGCGAAGGTGCCCGAGGTCATGCGCGACGGCAGGAGCGGCATCATCCCGGCGCTGTACAAGGAACTGCAATTCCATGCCAAACGGGCGGCGCGCATTCACCGCGACCCGAAGAAACGCGGCAAGATCACCATCGCCGGTGACCGCGACATTCCCTACGTCCTGCTCAAGCGCATCATGCTGACCTGTTCGCAGGCCAACTTCCCGGACATTGCGTTGGCCGTGGTGCAGCGCTCGACGACGGCGGGAGGGGCGCAATAGTGGCCTACGCCGACTACTATCCCCGCGAGCCGCAACTGCCCTGGTCCGACAACGAGGGCGAGCGCCGCTTCCGCAAGATCACGCGCATCAGCCTCATCGTCAGCATCGTGCTGGGGCTGATCATTCCCTTCATCCCCGTGCCGGAAATCGATCGCGACCAGTACGACGAGATCCCGCCGCGCCTGGTACAGGTCATCCAGGATCGGCAGAAGCCACCACCCCCGCCGCCACCCAAGCCGAAGGCGGAACCGAAACCGAAGGCCAAGCCCAAGGCCAAACCCAAACCGAAACCGAAGGCGAAGCCAAAACCGAAGCCGAAGCCGCAACCGAAGGCCGACGCCGCGCGCCAGCGCGCCATGCAGGCCATGACCTGGGCCGACGAACTGGAGGATCTGCGCGAGTTCGATGTCGCCGCGGCGCAGGGTGACCTGGCGCGGCCCGCCGCCACCCCGGCCACGCCGGCGGACAACGGTATCCTCACCGCGCGCGCCGGCAGCGCCAGTGCCGGCATCGATACCGGCGCGCTGGGCCAGCCCACCGAGGACACCCGCCTGCGGGATCGCCAGGCGGCGGCGGTGGAGAGCACCATTCCCCAGCATCGCCAGCGCCCCTCGGGGAGCGGTCGCGCGGCGAGCCGTACCGACGAGGAGATCCAGCTGGTCTTCGACCGTTACAAGGGCGCCATCGACCGTATCTACAACCGGGCATTGCGCCGGGATCCGACCCTGCAGGGCAAGATCGTCTTCAAGCTCACCATCGCGCCCTCGGGCCAGGTGACGAAGATCAGCATCGTCTCCAGCGAGATGAACAACCCGGCCCTGGAGCGGCGCCTGATGAGCCGCATCAAGCTGTTCAACTTCGGCGCCAAGCAGGTGGGCACCGTGACGGTGACCTACCCGGTGGTCTTCCTGCCCTCCTAGATGACTGTTCCGAAATCCAGGTCACTTCGGGGGGCAGGCGCCGCTTGGTCGGTACGTCGTCCCACGTGTCCTGACATGACCGTCAGCCGCAGGGATGACGTACATGGATGTACTAATGCCGCGGGAGGGCAGGATGCCCGGAGCGACCGCGGCTTGCCGAGCGTACCGGGACGTTTTTACCGCGTGTCATGGCGGGACACGTGGGACGCCGTAATTGGCGTAGAGAGTGATCTATATTTCGGAACAGTTATCCAGGCGGCCACCCGTTTTCCTTGACAACAACAGGGTTTTCCGCCGGAGGGCGTGACAGGATCACAGAATTGGCGCGGGCTTCCCGCCAGCGGGCGGAGATTTCGCCACTTGTGAGAGAAGTCACAACGAAAGCTGCCGATATCCACTAGATTCCCTGAGTATGGGTGGGTGTGACCGGCTGTTTTATACCCACCTGAAATACAGGGAAAAGGCGCGGGCAAACCGCTTTCGACTCAACGAGGCTTGATTGCTTCGGGACACCCCCTACCCGGGAACAGACATGGCCACAGCGAACAACAAGATCGATCGCAAACTGCTGCGCACCTTCGAGCCGCTCAACCAGTTGACCGCGGACAAGTTCGAGGAAATCATCGACAAGTCCACTGTCGAGGAGATCCCCGCCGGGCGCAATCTCTTCCGCCAGGGCGACCGCGACAAGCGCGCCTATTTCCTGCTCCAGGGTCAGGTGGAGCTCTCGGTGCTGGGGCGTCCCAAGACCACCATCATCAAGGCCCGCACCCGCGACGCCCAGCAGGCGCTGGTCAACGAGATCCCGCGCAGTTGCACCTGCAAGTCGAAAGGCGCCACGGTATTCGTCGCCGACGTCGATCTGCTCGACATGCTGCTGTGCGAGGACAGTTCCTCGGACGCCATCGAGGTGACCGAACTCAGCGCCGAGGACGAAGCCAACGACTGGATGCTGCGCTTCCTCAATTCCAGCACCTTCCTCAACCTGCCCACGGAAAACATTCAGCGCATGCTGATGAAGATGGAGGAGGTGCGGGTAAAGAAGGGCAAGGCCGTGGTGCGCCAGGGCGAGAGCGACGACTACTATTATATTGTCAAGCGCGGCCAGTGTGCCGTGTCGCGCCGCCCCGCCCCCCAGGCCGAGGACGTGCGCGTGGCCATCCTCTCCGTCGGCGACGGCTTCGGCGAGGAGGCCCTGATCACCAGCGGCAAGCGCAATGCCACCGTCACCATGCTGGAAGACGGCAAGCTCATGCGCCTGCACAAGGACGACTTCCTGCCCCTGCTGGTCACGCCCCTGCTGGACTTCATCGACGATGATGCCGCCGAGACCCTGATCAACGGCGGCAGCCATCTCATCGACGTGCGCACCCACGACCAGTTCGAGAAAAACGGCCTGCCCGGCGCCACCAACATCCCCCTCTCGGCCCTGCGCACCCGCGTCACCAGCCTCAATCCCGACCGCGACTACATCGTCTACTGTGACGACGGCAGCCACTCCTCGGCGGCGGCCTTCCTCATGACCCAGCAGGGCCTCACCTGCCGCGTCCTCGAGGGGGGACTGAAGAACAGCCGCCTCGCGCCGGTGAAAAAGAAACCGGCCGGCGCGGCCCGAGGCGGGGCAAAAACCGCGACGAAGACCGCCGCAAAGGACACCGCCCAGGGGGGCAAACCCGCCGCGACGCCCAAACCCGACGGGAAGAAAGCGGCAAGGAAAACCGCCACCGACAGGGCGGGCGGTGGTCTGCGCGAGGCGGTCAAGCCGGTGGCCCGTCACCAGGCCGAAGTCGCCGACGAGGCCAAGCGGCGCGCCCAGGAGGAGGCCGAGGCCCTGCGCAAGCAGGCCGAGGAACTGGCCCGACGTACCGCCGAGGCCGAGAAGGCCCGCGAGGCGGCGCGCAAGGAACTGGAGCGCGTCAAGCGCGAGGAAATCGCCCGCAAGGAGGCCGAGCTGGAGGCCGCGCGCAAGGAGGCCGAGGCCCAGGCCCGCCGCGCGAAGGAGGCCGAGGAGGCCCGCCAGAAGGCCCTCGAGGAAGCCAAACGCATCAAGAAGGAAAAGCAGTCTCGCCACGAGAAGGAACTGGAGGAGGCCCTGCGCCGGGCCGAGGAAGAGACGAAGCGCGCGCGCGCCGCCGAGGAGGCCCGCCAGAAGGCCCTCCAGGAAGCGGAAAAGATGAAGAGCAGGCAGCGCAGCAAGTACGATGCCGAGCTCGAGGCGGCCCGCAAGCGCGCCGAGGACGAGGCCATCCGCGCCAAGATGGCCGAGGAGTCGCGGCAGCGCGCCATCGCCGAGGCCGAGGCCCTGAAGGCGAAGTTCAAATCCGAATTCGACGAAACGGTCAACAGCCTGCAAAGCCGCGCCGAGGAAGAGGCGCGCCGCGCCAAGGAAGCCGAGGCGGCTCGCCTCGCCGCGGAGCGCGAGGCGAAGAAACTGCGCGAGGAGTCCGAGCGCATCAAGAACCAGGTGGTGGAAGAGACCGAGCGCCTGCGCCAGGAAGCCGAGACCACGCGCCAGCTCGCCGAGCAGGAACTGGCGCGCATCCGCAAGGAGGCCGAACGCGCCGCGGCCCGCCAGCGGGAGCTGGAGGCCGAGCGCGAACGGGCCAAGCGCGAGGCCCAGGCCGCCGCCGAGGCCGCCTATGCCGCCCGCGCCCAGGCCGAGCGCGACGCCAAGCGCCTGCGCCAGGAGGCCGAGGCCATCCGCCAGGAAGCCCAGGCCGAGGCCGAGCGCCTGCGCGCCGAGCTGGAGGCCACGCGCCGCCAGATGGCCCAGGAGGCCGCCCGTGCCCGCGAGGAGGCCGAGGAAACCGCGCGCCTGCGGCGCGAGGCCCGCGAGGCCGCCGAGGCCCAGGCCGCCGCCGAGGCCGCCGCACAGGCCCGCATCGAAGCCGAACTGGCCGCCGAGGCCATGCGCAAGGCCGAGGAAGAGGCCCAACGCATCCAGGCCGAGCAGGCGGAACTGGCCCGCAAGCAGGAAGAATCCCGGCGCGCCGCCCGCGCCCGCGAGGAGGCCGAGGCCCGTGCTCGCGCCGAGGCCGAGGCCCGCGCCCGGGCGCGGGCGGAAGCCGAGGCCGCCCGCCGCCGCGCCGAAGAGGCCGCCGCCGCCGAGGAAGAGGCGCGCCAGCGTCTCGCCGAGGAAAAGGCCCGCCTCGCCGAACAGGCCCGATCCGAGGCCAGGGCGCGTTCCATGGCCGAGGACATCGTCGCCAAACTGCACAGCGCCGACCAGGCCCGCCGTTCCGGCGAAGAGGACGACGCCGACGGCATCAAGCTGGCTCCCACCAGCGTGCGCGAGTCCCGCGGGCGCACCATCCTCGAGGGGGACGAGGACATCTTCATCTTCCAGCCGCCGCGCGCCGATCGCGCCGGCTACGAGGAGGAGGAAGAGGAAATCGAGGAGATCGAGATCACCGGCACCGGCGATGCCATCGTCGGCAGGGAAGACGAGGTGCCCTCCTTCAAGCTGGGCGACGAGCACGGCAATTCCGGGGAATTCGACTTCAGCGACATCGCCCCCCTGCGCACCGCCGCCAGCAGCGGTGCCCCGGAGCGTGAACGGGCCGCTACCGGCGGCCGCAGGAAGGGCATGTTCATCGCCCTTGCCGCGAGCCTGGTACTGGCCCTGGGCGGCGGTTATTTCGCCCTCACCCAGGATGCCACCGAGGTGGACGACATCGCCGCCATCGTCGATGGCGGCGCCGATCCCAAGCAGGTGGGCGGTCTGGGTGATCGCAGCCGCGCGGTCACGCGGGTGAAGCAGGAAGCGGAAGCCGAATTCAACCGGCTGTTGCAGGAATGGGAGGCCACCGAGGTCCAGCCGGCCGCCGACGAGGCCGCGGTTGCCGCCGAGGCCGTCCCCGACAGCGCCATCGAGGAGGCCATCGTTGCCGGCGAGCCCGCCGACGCCACCGTGGCGCCCGCCGCAGACCCTGCCGTGGAAGCCACGGTGGAACCCGTGGTCGCGCCTGCCGAAGCACCCGCCGAGGCGCCGGAGGACACCCTGCTCGGACCGGGCGAGTAAGTCCCCGGTACCGGGCAGCCGCTATTTCAGCGGCAGGATCACCTCCGGCTGAACCGCCACGTCACCGACGTACTCGAAGACCGCCGCGCGCAGCGGCCAGCCATCGGCATCCACCACCATCACCGTCCAGCGACCGGTCTGTTCCGGCGACAGGGCCCGCGACGAATACACCCGCCAGCGCGGTCCCCCCACCTCGAAGCTCACCGTGGCAACCACCTTGCCATCGTATTCCCAGCGATGGGAAACCGTCTGTCCCTCCATGCCGCGCAGCTCGGTGAAGAAATAGATCTTGCCAGTGTCCGGCCCCGCCACCAGCACGCGGTCCACCGGTTCGCGCTCGACGACGCGGGTGGTAAACAGGGCCCGGGCCACCTCGCCCCGGGGGGTGTCCGCCTGTGCCGGGAACAGCAGCAGGCAGCCCACACAGGCGAGCACCAGCCATCGCACCCTGCTCGCCCTGTGTTTCACCTCTGCCATCGCACGCACGTTAGCCTTTCCTGCTCCCTGGCTCAGTCAACTGTTTCACAGGCCGCCAGTACCTGTCCGCAATCGCCCCAGCATAGCACGCCGGACTCCTGACCGCAGCGGCCGGCGCACGGCAAGCCCCTGTTCCTGCTCATGTTTTCGGCACCACGGAAAGTGGCATGGATCCCGCCGCCGGACCGGCGCTCAGGCCGCCAGGCGCCAGTAGAGCCACAGGCCGGCGAGACCGACAAACAGCAGGCCGGCGGCAATGGCGGCGCGCGAACCCGCCGCGCTGCTTGCCTGCGAGCGCGAGGCCATGCCCGGCGGGGCCTCGGTGACGGTTTCGCACAGGCGCTGCCAGGCGGTCCGCAGCGCCTCGTCCACGGGCTCGCCGCGCTGCCCGCCCAGATCGGCGAGCAGCTCACGGCCCAGAGACAGTTGCGCCGGGCGGCCCTTGGGGAAACTGGCGCGCTCGGAGAACAACAGCCAGCCGAAGACACGCTCCTCGTCCGTGAGGGCCCTGATCACGCCGAGACGGGCCCTGAGCTGTTCAAGGGGATTGGGGAAACGATAGCTCTTCCTGCCCACCACCTGGGTCCACAGATCGATGTGTTCATCGGCGAAGATCACGCCACCATAGTCGAGCACATGTATGAGGCCGATACCCTGCGGCAGGAGGACCAGGTGTTCGAAGTAATCGAGCTCGTCGTCATCGGCGACGATCACGTCATGCAGACGATGGGGAGAGAGTTTGTCAACGAGGCGGCGAAAACGCCGCGCGCGCCGGCGCAGGCGCCAGACATGAAAGAAAGCGGCAAGTGCCATGCAGGCCAGCAGGCCGGCGATACCCCAGGTGATCAATGTGTCCCTTTCCATCCCCAACTGCATCACACTCCGCGTACGCCACCCCGCCAAACCGGGACAGGGAAAAAGCAAGCTGGTATTCTAACCATTGACGCGACCCGGCAACAACGGCGAGACAGCCGCCCTGCCCTGAGCGGTCGATGATTTTCATACAGCGTGTGAAGGGGACCCGAACCGACATGGAAAGAATCGCGCACGGTGCGACGCGCGGCGAGAAGAACGGCCGACAGCGATGGCGCATGCCGGTAATGCTGTTCCTGCTCACGCTCCTGTGCCTGCCCGGCAGCAGCATCGCCGCCGGCCTGCGTGCCGGAACAATGGCGCCGGAGTTCGAACTCGCCGATCTCGACGGTAACTCCCACGACCTGGCCGAGTTACGCAAGGACAGTCACGTGCTCCTGTTGTTCTGGTCGGTCAACTGCCATTTCTGCCACAAGCTGATCCCCGAATTCAAACAGCTCTACGACCGCTACCACGGCCGCGGCGTGGAACTGGTCGCCGTCAACGTCGGCTACGAGTCCCTGCACGACGTACAACACTACGCGAAAGACAATGAACTGCCCTACCTGATCCTCAACGACGATGAACGCAAGGAAGAGATCATCGAGGCGTATGGCCTCATCGGCACGCCCACCTTCGTACTGGTGGCGCCCGACGGTCGCATACGCTCGGTGAGCTACCAGATCCCCGCCCTGCCCGCGCCCCGCGCCCTGCCCACGCCGCCGCCTGCCCCGCCGGGGGACGACGCTGCCGAGGCGCCGGATGCCGGAGAAGGCGAAGAGTGAAGGCCACCACGGTGGACAGGCAGCCATGAGCGACGAGGCACGCGCCATCGAACTGCAGGAGGCCCGCCAGGTGGTCAACGACTTCGGCCGCCTGCTGGCCGAGGAACGGGAACGCAACTGGGGCCTGCCCCTGTCGCAACTCCCCCACGACAAGGACCGCATCAAGGATGCCATCCAGAGACTGATCCTGGAGGTAGGCGACAGCGAACCCGAACTGGTCAACAGCCTGGCCGAGGCCTACGTGCTGCTGGCGCAGTTCATCACCGACGAGGATGCCGAGAAACTGGCGCGCGGCGAAGTCGCCATGCAGAGCAACGACCCGGAACACGAATACTGGTCTTATGCCGACGAGGCCAACAAGGTGGTCAATGCCATCAAGGCCGACATGGAAGTGCTCATCGAAGAGATCCGGCTGTTCATCAGGCACCGCGAGCAGGAACCCGGCGGCAACGAACCGGCGCGCTGAGAACCGGCCTCAGGAGGCCTTCCTGTTTTTCGCACGCTCCTTCTCCATGCGCGTGATGATTTTCTTCAACTGGGAAAAGTTCAGGCCGATGATCTTCACCGGCTCCTTCTTGCCCTTCAGGCGGACGGCCTTCTCGCTGCCTTCCCAGAATTTTTCCGGGATGTACTGGTAACACGAGGAACTGAGCACCAGGTCGGTACCCAGTTGCTTGGTGGCACTCTCCAGGCGGAAGGCGACGTTGACCGCATCGCCCATGGCGGTGTTCTCCTGGCCAACGCCCACCGAGGCCGAACCGGTATTGATCCCCACGCCGATGATCATCTTGCCCTTGGTCTCGCGGAACTCCGAGGACACCTTGCCGGTGATCTGGTTGATGGCGCTGGCGGCCTTGATGGCATTGAGGACCGTCAGTTCCTCGTCGTCCGCCGTGTCCCAGCGGGCAAACACGCAGTCACCGATGAACTTGTCCACTTCGCCGCCGTGGGTGACGATGGCATCGGCCACCTGCGCGAACCAGTTGTTCATCAACCGGGTGATGACCCGGATGTCGATTTCCTCTGACAGGGTGGTGAAATCACGAATATCGGCGACCAGGATGGTGGTGGTCTTGATGGTGGTGCCATCGCGGACGATGGTCTTCTGCATGGAGAGGGTGTCGGACTCGGGCTCTTCCTTGACGCTCTGGTTGAAGACGAAACTGACCTTGCCGATGGTCACCAGGTCTCCGTTCTTGAGCAGGGTCGGCATGGCGATACGCTTCTTGTTGACGAAGCTGCCGTTGGAGCTGCCGCTGTCGATGAGATAGTAGTCGCTGCGCCCCACCTGGCGCACCACGGCGTGATTGCGCGACACCATCAGGTCGTTGATGACGATATCGCTGTTGCGGTCCCGGCCAATGGTCAGCACGGCCTTGCAGGGAACCTCTTCTTCCTGCGTCTCGGACTTGTAGCGAAGATAGGCCGGCATAATTCAGACAACGCTTTTTCAACGACTCGGCCTTACATTCTAGTATGTGAGACGGGCCAGCCCAAGCGCCGCGCCTCACCCATTCCGGCTAAATCGCTTGAACCGATGCGGCCGGGCGGGCCGCGCCCGCGGACGGCGGTCCCCTCAGGCGCCGCCTTCCGACTCCAGCAGGGCCTCGGCCTCGCCGTGACGCATCGGCCGGAAGAGGCGCACGTCCTCGCCGGCACGCAGCCCGCAGTTGATGGCGAGGATATCGCCGGACACGGTCTCGGTGGGATCGCGGGGGGCGTCGCGCACCTGGCCGTAATGCACCTCGATGTACTTGTCGATGGCCTGCTGCGCTTCGCCGTCCTCGGCAAAGTGCGAGATCTGCGCCGCCACGCGGTAGAGCCAGGCCTGGGCGAAGACGTCCGCCTGGCGTTCCGCCTCGGCCTCGTCCTCCTCGCCATCCAGGCGCCGGCGAAAGGCCGCGCGTGCGTCGGCCAGACGGCGTTGCAGGACCATGAAGGTATAGCTGGCGATCTCGGGCGCCGCGCCGAGACCGATGAACTTGAGACGGGTCTGACGACCGAAGGCGCGCAGCAGATAGACGCGGCACTGGAAGGCGCAGGCCACCAGTTCGGACAGTGCCATGAGCCAGAACGGCGGGTTGTAGCGTTCGCCGGCGGCCACCGAGGACTCCGCCACCGGCGCGGTGCTCACCAGTTCCTCGCTGATGCCGTACTTGCGCATCAGGCCCTGGGCCTGGCGCAGCGCCGCCGCCGCCTCGTTGGGATTGCAGGACTCCGCCAGGCGCAGGCACTTGTAGATCTTGTCGATGATTTTTCCTGTCTCCACCCCGTCACTCCTCCCTGCCCCCGGGCCGGCCGGCGGCGCAGGCTGCGCGCTTCCTGTGTAACCGAGGTTACCGTCAGGTGCTTGCCTGTGTAACATTTTTATTATATTAAATAAACAGTTAGTGTCACAGATGTGGTAGCGTGAGCGAGCGGGACAGGCGGCATTACCACAACTTCACCATGGAGATCACGGAGATACGGCGACGATGACACTGGGCTGGCAGAAACCGCTCGCCTCGGCGGCACTGTTCACCACCGTGGTGACCCTGCTGGCCGTGACCGAGCCCTGGGCATCGCCCGCCCGGGCCGCGCCGGTGCGCGACGTGCTGCTCTCCTTCCTCCCCTACCTGCTGACCGTGGCCGGCATGGTGCTCGCCGTCATGTTTCGCCACGGCCGCGAGTTCAACCTGCTGCTGTTCTTCCTGCTCCTGCACCTGAGCCTGGATCACTTTGTCTGGTCCACCCCGGAGGAGGATCCGCTCATTGCCACCCTGCTGCCGCTGTTCGTGCCGGCGGTGTTCCTGCTCAACGAGCTGATGCGGGAACGGGGCGTATTCTCCCAGTACGGCCTGGTACGCATCAGCCTCACCGGCCTGCTGGCCAGCCTGCTGATCCTGCTGATGATGGTCCGTCCCATGGGTATCATCGCCGCCCTGCAGGTCCGCTTCCTCCCCGCGGATCTCGCCCCGCCGGGCGGGCTGCCGGAGATCGCCGCGCTGTTTGCCCTTGCCACCGGGCTGGTGGTGCTCTACCGCTGCTTCCGCCATACCACCTGCCTGCAGAACAGCGTGCTGTTCGCCTTCGTCGCCGCCATGCTGGCCAGCGTCCACACCGGCAGCTGGGTGGCGACCAACAGCTGGCTCATCACCGCCGAGGTCCTGCTCATCGTCGGGATCATCTTCGACTCCTGGAGCCTGGCCTGGTACGACGAGCTCACCGGGCTGGCCTCGCGGCGCGCCCTGCGCCAGCACCTGCAACAGCTGGGCCGGCGCTATGCCATCGCCATGGTGGACATCGATCACTTCAAGAAGATCAATGATCGCTGGGGACACGACACCGGCGACCAGGTCCTGCGCATGGTGGCGGCCTGTCTGCGGCGCGTCCCCGGCAGCCATGCCTACCGCTACGGTGGCGAGGAGTTCACCCTCGTCTTCCCGGGCCGCGACCGCGAGGAGGCCCAGGTGGCCATGGAGACCCTGCGCCAGCAGCTCGAATCCCAGCCCTTCCGGATCCGCGCCCGCCGCCGGCCACGCCGTCACAGGGGCGATGGCCGACGCCCCGCCACGCGGCGCGAAAAACCCGCCCTGCAGATCACCGTCAGCGTCGGCCTGGTGGAACGCACGCCGCGCCACCAGCACGTGGAAGACGTGGTCAAGGCCGCCGATCGCGCCCTCTACCGCGCCAAGCGCAGCGGCCGCAACCGGGTCGTGACCGTTTAGCCGTGTGCTGAGGATCTGGAACTGAAACCACGGGGAGCACGGGGCACACGGGGAAAAGAAAACCTCATTCCCACCACGAAGGCCGCGAGGAAAGGCAACATCGTCATTCCAGGAATCCAGTAGCCGGAACGGTTCAGGAAGATCCAACCGCAAATGACGCAAAGTAACGCCACGTAAGGGGCGAGCAGCTTCCGGCTTTGCGTGTCTTCGCGACCTTTGCGGTAAAACGTGTTCCCCGTGCGCCCCGTGGTGAAAAATTCTTTTCCTCTGTGTACTCCGTGTCCTCTGTGGTGAAAAAACTATCCGCTACTCGCCCCCGTCTTCCAGCGCCCGCGTGACGATCTCGCTCACGTCGCGGGACAGGCCGGCGTGGTCACGCAGGGTCTCCAGTGCCCGTTGCATGAGCGCCCGGCGGGCGCTGTCGTAGTGACGCCACTTGAGGAAACCCTGTACCAGGCGCGCGGCGATCTGGGGATTGAGGGCATCGAGCTTGAGCACCTGCTCGGTGAGGAAGACATAACCGCTGCCGTCGGCGGCGTGGAAGTGCAGCGGGTTGGCGAGGCAGAAGCGGCCGATGAGGCTGCGCACGCGGTTGGGATTGGTGTAACTGAAATCCGCGTGGCCCAGCAGCTCACGCACACGCCGCGGCGTGTCAGCGCGTTGCGAGACCGCCTGCAGGGCGAACCATTTTTCCAGCACCTGGGCATCGTGACGCCAGCGCTGGTGGAAGCGCGCCAGCAGTTCGTCGCGCGCCGCGTCCTCGACGTCGCTGAGCGCCTGCAGGGCGCCCATGGCGTCGGTCATGTTGTCGGCGGCATCGAACTGGGTGACGGCCAGCTTGACCGCATCGGCGTCACCGCTCTCCACCAGGTAGCGCAGGCAGCGGTTCTTCAGGGCGCGCGCGGCCATGGCCTCACTGTCGAAGACGTAGGGGCCGGGCGCGTGGTGGCGGGCATAGACCCGCTGGAAATCATCGCCCAACTGACACGCCAGGCTTTGTACCATAAACGTGCGCGCGCGGTGGACAGCCATGACATCGATCTCGTCGTACTGGTCCCCGAGATAGGATTCGCCCGGCACGCTGATGGCCTGGGCGACGAGGGCCGGGTCGAGGCGCGTGTCGGTGAGCGTCGCGCGCACCGCCTCGACGAGGGGTGGCGACATCTGCATGTCCGCTTCCTGTTGCACCGCCGCCACCAGGCGGCGCAGCTCGCGCAACATCAACGTCTGGCCGGCGTCCCAGCGGTTGAATTCGTCGCTGTCGTGGGCGAACAGGAACAGCAGTTCCTCCTCGGACCAGTCGCGCGCGATCTTCACCGGCGCGGAGAAGCCGCGCAGCAGGGAGGGCACCGGGCGTTCAGCGATGCCGGTGAAGGTGAAGGCCTGTTCCGCCCCGGTGACGCCGAGCACCCGCGTGCGCGGCGCATCGGCCCCCTCCTCGCCTTCCAGTTGCAACGGCAGATCGCGGCCCGCGGCATCCAGCAGGCCCACCGCCAGCGGGATGTGGAACGGCTGCTTGTGTTCCTGCCCCGGCGTGGACGGCGTGTGCTGGCGCAGTTTCAGGGTGTATGTCTTCGCCTCTGCATCGTAATCATCGTCGACCTCCAGCACCGGCGTGCCCGCCTGGTCGTACCAGCGGCGGAACTGTTGCAGGTCGATGTCATTGGCATCTTCCATGGCGGCGACGAAGTCGTCGGTGGTCACCGCCTGGCCGTCGTGGCGGTTGAAATAGAGATCGGTGCCGCGGCGAAAGCCTGCCGGCCCCACCAGCTCGCGCAACATGCGCACCACCTCGGCGCCCTTGTTGTACACCGTCACGGTGTAGAAGTTGCTGATCTCCATGTACTCCGCCGGGCGCACCGGGTGGGCCATGGGCCCGGCATCCTGGGCGAACTGGTGGATGCGCAGCACGTTGACGTCGTCGATGCGCTTGACCGCGCGCGAGTTGAGATCGGCGGAGAACTCCTGGTCGCGGAACACGGTAAAGCCTTCCTTGAGGCTGAGCTGGAACCAGTCGCGGCAGGTGACGCGGTTGCCCGACCAGTTGTGGAAGTACTCGTGGCCGATGATGCTCTGGATGTTGTAGAAGTCGTCGTCGGTGGCGGTCTCGGGGCTGGCCAGCACGCAGGAGGCATTGAAGATGTTCAGGCTCTTGTTTTCCATGGCGCCCATGTTGAAGTCGTTGACCGCGACGATGTTGAAGATGTCGAGATCGTACTCGCGCCCGTAGGCCTTCTCGTCCCAGCGCATGGCCTGTTTCAGGCAGGCCATGGCGTGGTCGCACTTGTGGCGGTTCTCCGCTTCCACGTAGATGTTCAGTTCCACCTCGCGCCCGCCCATGGTGGTGAAGTGGTCCTGCCGGCGGACGAGATCGCCCGCCACCAGCGCGAACAGGTAACTGGGCTTGGGGAAGGGATCGTGCCACTCGGCGAAGTGGCGGCCGTCCTCGAGTTCCCCCGCGGCGACGCGGTTGCCGTTGGAGAGCAGCACGGGGTAACGCTGCTTGTCGGCGACGAGGCGCACCTGGTAACGCGCCATGACGTCGGGACGATCGGGAAAAAAGGTGATGCGCCGAAAGCCCTCGGCCTCGCACTGGGTGCACAGCATGCCGCCGGACTGGTAGAGCCCCTCCAGGGCGGTATTGGACGCCGGTACGATGCGGTTGACGATGGTCAACACGCAGGCATCCGCCGCGCAGGGGATGCGCAGTTGTTCCTCGTCGAGCACGTAGTCGTCGGCGCCGAGCGCGACGCCATCGCGTTCCACCGACTCCAGTTGCAGGTGCTGGCCGTCGAGAATGATGTCGGCGTCCCGTGCCGCGCTGTCGGGGTTGCGACGCAGGTGTAGCTTGCTCACCACGCGCGTGTCCGCCGGCTCCAGTTCGAATTCCAGGCGCACCGTGTCCACCAGCCAGGCGGGTGGCGTGTAGTCTTTCAAATAGATGCGCCGCGGCGGCGCGGTGTCGGTCTTGCGATTGTCCACGTGTTTCCTCTCTTATGTGTGGCGCGGGCTGGGCCAGTCAGCGCCGGGGCTTGCCCTTCCCGCCCGTATCCATATGACGATGGGGGCTGGCAGGGGATCGATCCAGTGCGCGGGCGCGGCGCAGGGCGCCAGGGCCGAAGCGTTGCTTGATGGCGTCGCCCACCGTGTCCACCACCGCCGGCGGCGGGCCCGGTGCTTGTGTGTCGGCAAAGAGATCGCCCTGTGCCGTCTCACCGCCCTCCTCTCCGCCCAGCCGATCCACCCCCATGCCCAGCAGGCGCAGGGCCTGTTCCCGCGGCAGGCGCTCATGCAACAGGCGGCGCGCCGCGCGCAGCAGGGTGGCGGTGTCCCGCGCCGGCACCGGCAGTGTCAGGGAGCGCGTCACGGTACGAAAATCGCTGTAACGTGCCTTGATGAAGACCCCACCCGCGGCGAGGTCATGACGCCGCAGACGCCAGGCCACCTGCTCGGTAAGCTGGGCGAGGACGGTTTCGAGATCGGCGAGATCCGCGATGTCGCGGGCGAAGGTGGTCTCCTGGGAGAGGGATCGCGCGCGCCGGTCGCTCACCACCGGGCGCGGATCGCGGCCGTGGGCCAGCGCCCACAGGTGACGACCGAGCTTGCCGAAACGCTCGGCGAGCATGCGCTCCGGCTGGCGGCGCAACTGGCCGATGGTGCGAATACCGAGTTCCTCCAGCGCCTGTTGGGTGACCCGGCCCGCGCCCCACAGGCGCGCCACGGGCAGGGGATCGAGAAAGGCCTGCACCTCCCCCGCCTCCACCGCCACGAAGCCGTCGGGCTTGTCCAGGTCCGAGGCGATCTTGGCGACGAACTTGGTGGGCGCCACCCCCACCGAGGCGACGAGACCCAGCTCGCCGGCGATGTCGGCCTTGATGCGCCGCGCAATGGCCGCCTCGCCGCCGAACAGGCGTTCGCTGGCGCTGACATCGAGGAAGGCCTCGTCGAGGGAAAGGGGCTCGATCTCGGGGGTGTAACGCTCGAAGATGGCGTGGATCTCGCGCGAGATCGCCTGGTAGTGGGGCATGTCCACCGGCAGGCGCACCAGCCGCGGGCAGCGCCGCCGCGCCTCGGCCATGGGCATGGCGCTGCGCACGCCGAAACCGCGCGCGACGTAGTTGGCCGCCGCCACCACGCCCCGCCCCCGCGCCGGGCCGCCCACCACCACCGGCCGCCCGGCGCGGGGGCGGGGCGTGGTGGCGG
>JALTLF010000060.1 GCA_027005735.1 Chromatiales bacterium
CTATGCCGTGGGCGCCTTCGATGTGGTCAACCTCGATTTCATCAGCGGCGTCATGGACGCCGCGGAGGAAACGGGCGCGCCGGTGATCCTGAGCCTCGCCGAGTCCCATTTCGAATACTTCGATTTCGCCCTGCTCATGGCCGCGGTGGAGACCGCCGCCATGCGCGCCACGGTGCCGGTGGCCATTCACCTCGACCACGGCGAGAGCATGGCCTCCGCCGTGGAGGCCATCCGCCGGGGCTGCAACGGCGTCATGGTGGATGCCTCGGACAGGCCGCTGGCGCAGAACATCGAGATCACCCGCGAGCTGGTGGCCATGGCGCACGGCTGCGGCGTGCCGGTGGAAGGCGAGCTGGGCTACGTACCCGGCGTGGAAGGCGAGGACGCCGCGCGCCACCCGGGGGAGGTCCGTTATACCTCCGTGGAGGAAGCGCTCCGCTACGTCAGTGACACCGCCGTGGATTTCCTCGCCGTCTCCGTGGGTACGGTGCACGGCCGCATGCGCGGCACGCCGCAACTGGACGTCACGCGGCTGGCGGAGATCAACGCGGCCCTGAACATGCCCCTCGTCATCCACGGCGGCACCGGTCTCGACGACGAACAGTTCCACGCCCTGATCGAAAACGGCGTGGCGAAGATCAACTACTACACCGCGCTGTCCGACGCCGCCGCGCGGCAGGTGCGGCAAAACTGCGCGGCCGACGCGGCCGCGGGCTTCACCGGCCAGGTCAAAGACGTGCCCGCGGCCATCCGGGCGGAGGCGGCGCGCTGCATGAAGCTGTGGGGCGCGGCGGGACGCGGCGCGGAGGTACTGGCCTGCGCCGCCCTCTGGGCCCCCGTGGAACACCTCATCGTCTACAACGTCAGCGGGCTGGACCGGCGCGGCGTGCACGACATGGCGCTGGAGGGCAAGCGCATCCTCTCCGCCATCCCGGGGGTCCGGGAGGTATTCATCGGCGAGGCCCTGCGCGACGGGGATCGCTATCGTTATACCTGGCTGGTGCGTTTCTGCCACCCGGCGGTGATCGAGAGCTACCGCCATCACCCCGACCACGTGGACTTCGCCGACCGGCTGTTCCGGCCGGTGGCGGGGGATCGCATCAGTATCGACTACGCGGAAATCCTGCCCCGCGTGGAGGCATGAGCTCCCCGCCCGGCCTCAACTCCCGGCCCAGGGGATGCGCAGCACCTTGCCCACCACCAGCACGTCGTTCTTGAGGCCGTTGGCGGCGCGCAACTCGCCCACGCTGACGCGGTAGCGGCTGGCGATCTCCGAGAGGGTATCGCCGCGCGCGATGACATGGCGCCGGGGACGCGCCGCGAGCAGCGTGCCCTCCAGCGGGTTCTTGCGGAAGTAGTTGCGGATCCCCCTGAGCAGGGCGCGCGCCAGCTTCGCCTGGTGGCGGCCGTTGCGCAGCTTGCGCTCTTCCTTCGGGTTGGAGATGAAGGCCATCTCCACGAGGATGG
>JALTLF010000061.1 GCA_027005735.1 Chromatiales bacterium
CCGTACCGTGACGGCGGCGTTAACGGTAGAGGCGGGGCCGGGATAGAATGCCGCCACAGGCCGCCGGCAGCGCGCCGGGGCGACGGAGTTTGGAAAACTGATCCAGGGTGACAAGCGATGACGAAGACACGGAAAGGGATCCTGGCGGCCCTGTTCTGCCTTGGCGGCATGGTCGGCATGGCGCAGGCACAGTCGCCGGACGCCGCACCTGTAGTAACGGGCGGGATGGACGCAGCGGAAGGGGCAGGCAACCCCGCGGGCGATCCCCCCGCCGCGCCGGCCACCGAGGTGGCGGCGCCCGCCAGCCCGGCCGCGCCGCCGCCACGACCGGCCAATGTCTACGTGCGCAAGGTGAAGGCACCCCTCAACCAGATCTACAAGCGGGTGTTCACCTCGCTGGAGAACAACGGCTATTTCGTCATCGTCGAGCCCAACATCGGGCGCAACCTGGCGCATTTCGCCAGTCGCTGGGGCAAGGACTACAACCGCAACAAGCTGGAAGGGATCCGCAGCATGGTCTTCTGCAACGGCTGGTACGCCAATCAGGTGAGCAATGCCGATCCCGACATGCTGGCCCTGTGTCCCCTGCACATCACCCTCGTCCACAAGGCGGGCGAGACGCGCATCCTGTTTGTGCGCCCGAGCCAGGTGGCCTTCGACAGCCCGGCGCGCGCGGTGGCGCTGGAACTGGAGCAGGACGTGATCCGTACCATTGAGGAGGGGCTGCCCAGGTAGGGTGCCGCGCACGGCCACTCGCGGCGCACAACCGGGACAAGGACAGGGAAAAAGGCGGCGGACCGCCTGCGCGATCCGCCGCCTGGTCCTGCGGTCTGCACGACCCGCTCAGTTGACGCGGATCTTCCCCGTCATGCCGGCTTCCAGGTGACCCGGTACCAGGCAGGCGAAGTCGAGATCCGCGGCCTTGCCGAACTCCCAGATCAGTTCGCCGCTTTCGCCCGGGGCCAGGCTGATGGTGCCCGCGGCATTGTGGCGCATGGTGGGATCGGTACGCATCATGTCGCCATGTGCTTTCAGATCACCCATGGTGCCGATGACCATTTCATGGCGGATCTTGCCTTCGTTGCGTACCACGAAGCGGACTGTTTCACCCTCTTTGAACTTCAGGGTGTCGGGCGTGAAACGCATGCTGTCGTTCATGGCCACTTCAATGGTGCGTGTTACCTTTGCAGGATCACCGGGCTTTCCCGTCAGCATGGCATGCGTCGTGCCATCGGTCATGCCGTGGTGATCACCGCTCATGTGGTCGCCATGCGTGCCACTGCGGTGGTGATCCGTTGCAGTATAGACACCGCCGGCAATGGCCAGCGTCGAGGCGGCCGCCAGTGCTACGATTGCGATCAGCTTGTTCATGATAGTACCCTCCTTAGTCGGGTTGAGTGAAACTACATCTAGAACCAGAAACGCACACCCGCGAGGTAGCGCGTTTCATCCGGGTCCTGACCCGCGGCGCGGGCGAAGTCCTCGGTTTCGCCAAACTTGCGCGCCCATTCGATACCAATATACGGGGCGATTTCCCGGCGGAACTCGTAGCGCAGCCGCAGTCCAAGGCTGGCGTCGCTTACGCCGCTGCCAAGGCCACGCGCCGGGTCACGCTTGCCGTAGAGGTTGGTTCCGAAACGCGGTTGCAGGATCAGTTTCTGTGTCAGCAGGAGTTCGTAGTCTGCCTCGAAGCTCAGCGCGGTGCGGCCGGCATCGCCGATATACAGCGTGGTATCGAGTTCGAACCAGTAGGGCGCGAGTCCCTGGATCCCCACCGCCAGCCAGCTTCGATCAGGGCCTTCGCCGCTGTCGTAGCGCAGGCCGAGCTGGGCATCCCAGAAGGTCGCCAGCGCATGGCTCCACAACAGATCGGTACTGGCCTCCTCGACGCCGCCGTTGTCGTAGTCGCCCTCGGACTTGAGCACCAGGCGGTCGTAGTCACGGCCGTACCAGGCCTGCAGGTCCCAGGTGATGAGGCTGTTGTCGTCGGTGTTGACGCTCTCAAGGCGATCCACCAGCAGGGAGCCGAAGTTGAGTTCGTCGGCGAAGACGGGGCGCGGTATATCGCCGAAACCGTAGCCGTCCGAGTAGGCATGCGGATCGCGTGCGTTCTCGGGGGCGGGGCCACCCTGCATGCGACCGAGATCCATGTCCATGGCCGGCATGGCGTCCTCGGCGGCCTGCGCCGGGGACACGGCAAGCAGCAACACGGTGGCGATGGCGGTCAAAACGGTTTTGTTCATGGTAGTGTTCTCCAGCATTCTGTTTCGCCTCCTGTCGGCCATCAGGCCACGACCACTTCGCGGAACATGCCCGCGTCCATGTGATAGAGAAGATGACAATGCCAGGCCCATCGTCCCAGCGCATCGGCGGTGACGAGGAAACTCACGCGTTGCGCCGGTTGCACGCTGATGGTGTGGCGCCGCGCGATGAACTCGCCGGACGGGGTCTCCAGCTCGCTCCACATGCCGTGCAGGTGCATGGGATGGGTCATCATGGTGTCGTTGTGCAGGATGACGCGCAGCCGCTCACCGTGGCGGAAGTGCACCGGTGTGGACTTGCCGAACTCCAGGCCATCGAGAGACCAGGTGTAGCGTTCCATGTTGCCGGTGAGGTGCAGCTCGATACTGCGCCCGGCTTCGCGCCTGTCCAGTGGCCCGCCGATGGTGCGGATGTCGGCATAGGTCAGTACGCGCCGGCCGTTGTTGCGCAGGCCGATGCCGGGATCGTCGAGATTGGTGCGGGGCGTGTCCACGCGCATGTCCACGCTGGGCCCGTACTCGCTGCGCGCGTGGCGTACGGGCAGGGCGCCGGGGCCCCGCCTCGCATGATGCATGCCGCCCATGCCAGCCATGGCCGTGTGGTCCATGGGCTGCATGCCGCCCATGTTGCCCATCTTTCCCATGTCGTGTCCCATCTCGCCCATCATGTCGCGCATGGTGAGCCATTCCGGCTCGTCCACCGGGGGCACCTCGGCCTGCAGGCCGGGGCGGGAGGTCAGAGTGCCGCGGGCATAGCCGCTACGCCCCATTTCCTGGGCGAAGATGGTATAGGCGCGGTCTTCCTTCGGCTGCACGATGACGTCGTAGGTCTCGCCGGGGCCGAAGCGGAATTCGTCCACTGTCACCGGTTCGACGTCCACGCCGTCCACCTGCACCACCGTCATCTTCAGTCCCGGGATGCGCACGTCGAAGAAACTCTGCGTGCCGCTGCCGATGAACCGCAGGCGCACCCGCTCGCCCGGGCGGAACAGGGCCGTCCAGTTGCCCGCCGGCGAGGTGCCGTTCATGAGATAGGTGTAGGTGTAGCCGGAGATGTCGGCCAGGTCCGTGGGATTCATGCGCATGCGGTTCCACATGCGGCGCTTCTGCAGGGCCTTGCCGAGCCCCAGTTCGCTGACGTCGCGGAAGAAGTCCCCGGCTGTCGGCTGGATGAAGTTGTAGTAGTCGCTCATCTTCTTGAGCGTGGCGAAGACATCGAGGGGATCCTCGTCGGTCCACTCGGAGAGCTGGACGACGTAGTCGCGATCGGCGCGGATGCGATCGCCCTGCGCCGGATCGATGATGATGGTGCCGTACATGCCGGTCTGTTCCTGGAAACCGGTGTGGGAGTGGTACCAGTAGGTTCCGGCCTGCTGGACCTTGAAGCGGTAAACGAAGGTCTCGCCGGGCTGGATGCCGGGGAAGCTGACGCCGGGCACGCCGTCCATCCGGTAGGGCAGGATGATGCCGTGCCAGTGGATGGAGGTGGGAACCTTGAGGCGGTTGGTAACGCGGATGGTGACCGTATCGCCTTCCCGCCAGCGCAGGATGGGGGAGGGGATGGAACCGTTGATCGTTGTCGCCATGCGCGGCGTACCGGTATAGTTGACCTCGGTTTCCGCGATGGTTAGATCGAACTCGGTCCCCGTGAGTACCGGTGCCATGCCAATGCGGGTTCCCTCGGGCGGTGCGGCAAAGGCCGGGCGCAGGAAGGCACCCAGGCCGAGCAGGGCGCCGCCGGCGGCAAGGCCCTCCACGAAGCGTCGCCGCGAGGGATCGATGGGGGCAGCGAGGGTGGCAGTTACGGGGGAAACCTGGGGATGTGCTTTCATTTTGGGCCTGTACCTCCAAGTCCGGGTTAGCAGATGTGAACCGGAATTCGTTCTGTTGTGGTAAAGCATAGCAGGGCGATCCTTTCCCGGGCCTGACCCGAAGATTACAAATTTGTCATCTTCCGGCCATGTTCCTGATGGCGGAGACCCGATACTATTCAGGTGAATCCGGGCGGGAGCCGCGGCGGGTCACCACCAGTGGATTCCCTTTGCCCTCACTGCTTATAGACATGCGAAGACGATGAAAATTCTCATAGTCGAAGACGAACAGAAGATCGGCGACTACCTGCGCCAGGGACTGAGCGAGGCCGGCTTCGTGGTGGACCTGGCGCGCAACGGCATGGACGGTAACCACCTGGCCATGACCGGCGACTATGACCTGCTGATCCTCGATATCATGTTGCCGGACCTGGATGGCTGGCGCATCCTCAAGTCCCTGCGCGAGGCGGGTCGCAACGTGCCGGTGCTGTTTCTGACCGCGCGCGACAGCGTCGATGACCGCGTCAAGGGCCTGGAACTGGGGGCGGACGACTACATGGTCAAGCCCTTCGCCTTCGCCGAGTTGCTGGCCCGCGTGCGTACCCTGTTGCGGCGCGGCGCCGCGCCGGTCAGCGAGACCCACCTGCGGGCGGCGGACCTGGAGCTGGATCTGCTGCGCCGGCGCGTCACCCGTGGAGGGAAGCGCATCGAGTTGACCGCCAAGGAGTTTTCCCTGCTGGAGCTGCTGATGCGTCGGCGTGGCGAGGTCCTGCCGCGCTCGCTCATCGCCTCCCAGGTCTGGGACATGAATTTCGACAGCGACACCAATGTCATCGACGTGGCCATTCGGCGCCTGCGCGCCAAGGTGGACGAGGGTTTCGAGCCGAAACTGATCCACACGCGCCGCGGCATGGGTTACATGTTCGATACCCCGGGCGAGGACTGATCCGGCCGTGGCGCGCCGTCCCCTTTCCCTCACCCTGCGACTCAGCCTGCTGTTCGGCGTCGCCGCCATGTTGGTTCTGTCCGCCTTCGGCTGGCTGGTGGAGATGTCCATTCGCGAACATTTCGAGACCGAGGATCGCAATGAACTGAAGGTGGTGGCGGATGCCGTGGAGACGGCCCTGCTGGCAGGCAGTCCCATGCCCCACCATGACGCCACTCGCCGCTTCGACGACATCCTCGTCGGGCACCACGGGGTATGGCTGTCTATCACCAATGATGAAGGGGGGGTGATCTATAACAGCTCGCCCCGGGGACTCCCCGGCCTCGACGCCATCCCGCTCGCGCGGGAGGGGGACGGGGACGTGCGTGAATGGAACGACGGGCAACACGCCTACCGGGTGCTGTTCCGCGAGGTTCAGGCTGGCCCTGCTGCTGGTTCGATTTACCGCGTGAGCGTGGCGGTACCCATCGATCATCACCTGCGTTTTCTTGCCCGCTTTCGTCATACCCTGTGGGCGATGGTCGCCACCGGCGTGCTGCTGGTCGGACTGCTCGGGTGGATCGCGGTGCGACGGGGACACGCGCCCTTGCGCAAGGTGGTCGATCAGATCCATCGCATCAGCGCCAACGAACTGCACACGCGACTGGCGCCCGAGTCGGTGCCGGTGGAGCTGCGGGACCTGGCCGAGTCCTTCAACGAGATGATGGCGCGCATGGAGGCCGCCTTCACGCGCCTGGCCAATTTCTCCGCCGACATCGCCCATGATCTGCGTACCCCCGTGACCAGCATGATGACCCAGACCCAGGTGGCGCTCTCGCAACCGCGCAGCGTGGAGGAGTACCAGGAGATCCTCTACTCCAGTATCGAGGAATACGAACACATGGCGCAGATGATCAACGACATGTTGTTCCTCGCCAGGGCGGACAACGGTCTCGACATGAACGAGGTACACGACGTGGACCTGGCCGCCGAAGTGGCCGCCGTGCGGGACTACTACGAGGCCTGGCTGGAAGAGCGCGGCATCGAGCTGGCCATCCACGGCGCGGCGGTGGCGCGCGGCGATGCCACCATGCTGCGCCGCGTGGTGAGCAATCTCCTGTCCAACGCCATCCACTATACGCCGGCCGGTGGCCACATACGGATCACGCTGGCCGAAGGGGACGATGGCCATGTCTGCCTGACAGTGGAGAACGACGGTCCGGCCATTGCTGCCGAACACCTGCCGCGTCTGTTCGATCGCTTCTACCGGGTGGATCCCGCGCGCCACGAGGGCGGCAGCGGCCTCGGCCTCGCCATCGTCAAGTCCATCGTCGAGGCCCACGGCGGGTACATCACGGTGGAATCCCGCGAGGGCCTGACGCGCTTCACGGTAAGCCT
>JALTLF010000062.1 GCA_027005735.1 Chromatiales bacterium
TCGAGAACGCCGCCCCCGGCGAGCGTTCCAGCGTGCGCATGCTGGTGCGTCCGGCCAAGCAGCAAACCATCATCGACGTGGTGCAGAAGGCACTGGCCAGCGACGAGGGATCGCGCATCATCATCGAACCGGTGGAGGCTACCCTGCCGCGGCCCGACGAGGAAGGCGAAAAAGAGCGCGCCGTGTTGCGCACGCGCGAGGAACTCTACCAGAACATCGAGGCCGGTTGCCGCCTGGATAACAACTACCTGCTGATGGTGATCCTCTCCACCGTGGTGGCCGCCATCGGCCTGGTGGAAGACAACGTCGCCGTGGTCATTGGCGCCATGGTCATCGCCCCCCTGCTGGGCCCCAACATTGCGCTGGCCTTCGCCTCCTCGCTGGGGGAATCGCAACTCTTCTGGCGCGCCCTGCGCACCAATATCAGCGGCCTGTTGCTGGCCTTCGGCCTGTCCTATGCCATCGGCTGGGTGTGGAAGGTCAACATGGCAAGCAGCGAACTCATGGCGCGCACCGAGGTGGGCTATGCCGGCATGGCGCTGGCGCTGGCCTCCGGGGCGGCCGGCGTGCTGTCGCTGACCTCGGGCCTGTCCAGCGCACTGGTGGGCGTCATGGTGGCCGTGGCCATCCTGCCGCCCACCGCCACCATCGGCCTCATGCTCGCCGGACAGCAATTCGACTATGCGCTGGGCGCCACCCTTCTGCTGGCGGTGAACATCGTCTGCGTCAACCTGGCCGCCAAGGTGGTCTTCCTCGCCCGCGGCATCAAGCCGCGCACCTGGCTGGAGAAGCAGAAGGCCCGTCAGTCCAAGGCGCTGTACATGATCTTCTGGCTGTTCCTGCTCGGCGTGCTCATCGCCCTCATGTCCCTGCGCTTGCCGGGAACCCACCAGTAAGGCGCAGGCGACAGATTGCGACGGCCTGTCGCTGTTTCCTCCGTACCCTCCGTGGTTTCAGCGTCTCGGGAGTCAATGCCGTCGCGGCCGGTTCCACCAAAGCAGCAGGATCCCCGCGCCGCCGAGCAGCCAGCTGGACAGGGGGATGCTTTCCAGTCGCAGCAGGAGGTGTTCCCACAGTGTCAGGCCGTGGGTCAGCAGGGTTGGCGCGTGGGAGACGAAGGTGATGGTGGCGGCAAGGAGCAGCGTACTGCCGATGATGGCGCCCACGGTGCGGCGGTTGGCCTGGCGGATCTCGCTGCGGAGGCCGTCCAGTTGTTTTTCGTCGAAGCGGTATGCCAGTTGACCGCGATTGGCGCGATGCAGGAAGTCATGCAGTTCATTGGGCAAGCGGGGCAGGTTCTCGAACCACTGCGGTGCCTGTTCGCGCAGGTGCCTGAGCAGGGAACGCGGGCCGAACTGCTCCGCCATCCAGCGTTGCAGGAAGGGCTTGGCGGTCTTCCACAGGTCGAGTTCCGGATAGAGCTGGCGCCCCAGTCCCTCGATGTTGAGCAGGGTCTTCTGTAGCAATACCAGTTGCGGTTGCACTTCCATGTTGAAGCGCCGCGCGGTCTGGAACAGGCGCAGCAGGAAATGTCCGAAGGAGATCTCCTTGAGGGGCCGGTCGAAGATGGGCTCGCACACCGTGCGTATGGCGGCTTCGAACTCGTCAACGCGGGTGTCGGGGGGCACCCAGCCGGAGTCCAGGTGCAGTTGCGCCACGCGGCGGTAATCGCGGTTGAAGAAGGCGAGAAAGTTTTCCGCCAGGTAGCGCTGGTCCTCGGGGTTGAGCGTGCCCATGATGCCGAAGTCCACGGCGATGTACTGGCCCTCGGGCGAGACGAAGATATTGCCCGGGTGCATGTCGGCATGAAAGAAACTGTGCCGGAACACCTGGGTGAAGAAGATCTCCACGCCGCGTTCCGCCAGTAGCCGGAAATCGATCCCCAAGCGCCGCAGGGCCTCGATGTCGCCCACCGGCGTACCGTGAATGCGCTCCATCACCAGCACGTCCTCGCGGCAATAGTCCCAGTACACCTCGGGCACGTAGAGCAACGGCGAGTTGTCGAAGTTGCGCCGCAGTTGCGAGGCATTGGCCGCCTCGCGCAACAGGTCGAGCTCGTCGAGGATGGTCTTTTCGAACTCGCCCACCACCTCGCGCGGACGCAGGCGTTTCGCGTCGGCCCAGAAGCGTTCGAGGTTGGCGGCGATGGTGTACAGCAGGGCGATGTCGCGCCGGATGACCGGCAGGATCCCCGGGCGCAGGACCTTGACGATGACGTCCTCACCGCTGTGCAGGGTGGCGCCGTGCACCTGGGCGATGGAGGCCGAGGCGAAGGGCTCCACCTCGAAGTGGGCGAAGACCTTGCTCAGCGGCTCGCCGTAGGACGCCTCGATGATGCGCGCGGCGAGCTCGGCGGGAAAGGGCGGAACCTGGTCCTGCAGGCGCGCAAGCTCGATGGCAATGTCGTCGGGCAAGAGGTCGCGGCGGGTGGAAAGGATCTGGCCAAACTTGACGAAGATGGGGCCGAGATCCTCCAGCGTGCGGCGAATGCGTTCGCCCCGCGTGCCACGGGGGCGGCGAAACCAGTTCCACGGCATGGCGCGGCGCAGCCACAGCAGGGGGCGCATGACGTGACCCTCCATGAGGATCTCGTCGAGGCCGTGGCGGGCGAGGATGCGCGTGATAGTGAACAGGCGCAGGAACTGGCTGAGCGGATACATGGGCCCGGAATTGTGCTGAAACTGCCCCGATTGTACGGGAGCGGCGTGGGGGACACCAGTGGTCGCCGCCGCGCGGCGGGCCTCAGCTGGTGAGGCGGCGGTAGATGTCCGAGACCTTCAGGGGCAGCTTGCGCACCTCGTCGATGACGGTGTAGGCCGCGGGACCGTACATGTGTGGCAGGTAGTCGCGCGCCTCGCGGTCGATGGTGATGCAATAGGGATGGATGCCGGCGCGGCGCGCCTCGATGAGTGCGCGGCGGGTGTCCTCGATGCCGTACTCGCCGCGGTAGCTGTCGTAGTCGTCCGGTTTGCCGTCGGAGAGCGTGACCAGGATGCGGGTGCGCGCCTCCACCTCGTTGAGTACCCGCGTCAGGTGGCGGATGGCGAAGCCCATGCGTGTGTAGTCCTGCGGCTCGATGCCGCTGATACGCGCGCGCACCGTGTCATCGTAGGCTTCGTCGAAGGCCTTGATGCGGAAGATCTCGCACTTCTTGCGCGCCATGCCGGAGAAGCCGTAGATGGCATAGCGATCACCCAGGGTTTCGAGTGTTTCGGCCAGCAGGATCAGCGACTCCCGTTCGGCCTCGTTTATCCAGCCGCGCGTGGAACCACTCATGTCCACCATGAAACACACGGCGATGTTGCGCTCGGTGCGGTGCATGCGCAGGAACAGGCGGTCCGACATCTCGCTGCCGTCACGGGAGTCGGCCAGCGCTTCCACCAGCGCGTCGATGTCCACGTCGTCACCGTGCACCTGGCGCTTGAGCAGGCGGTCTTCGTCGCGCATGGCCTCGAAGGTCTTGCGCAACTGGCGCACGAAGCCGCCGTACTTGCGCAGGGTGTCGGCATAGAAGCCGGGCTCGCCGGGACTGACTTCCTTCTCGCGCACCGCGCACCAGTTCTTGCGGTAGTGCTGGCGTCGGTAATCCCACTCGTTGTAGAGAAAGGCGCCCTTCTCGTGGTAGGTGCCCTTCCATACCTCGTCCGGATCTTCCTCCTCGTCGCGGAACAGGTCGGGGTCGTATTCGCCGTCGCCCGCCGGTTGCAGGTACTCGTCGGGGATCTCGCCGAGGTCCTGCACGATGGAGGTACTGAGGCGATGGACGATGTCGGGTACCGGCACCGGCTGGCCTTCGAGGCTAAGTTCCACCCGGAAGCCGTCGGGGCTGTCGGGATCCGGTACCTTGCGCGCCGTGAAGGCCGGCCGATCCTCGGGCGCGGTAGCCTTCCGCGGCGGTGGCTGATCCATTTCGTCGGCGATGTCGCGCAGCACGTGGCGAAACTCCTTTTTCTCCCGCGCCAGGCGCGCCGCCATGACCTCGGCCACCGTGTCGATATCGAGGATCCCCTGGAAGAAACGTGGCGCGGGCGGCGTGAGGCGCCCAAGCTGTGCCTCGGTAGTGGCGATCACCGCGTGCACGTCGGTGCCCGGTTCGCGCAGGGGGGCGGCGACGGCCTCCCAGCCCTGCGGCGGCGCGTCACCGTCGAGTTGCGCACGCAGGCGCGTCATGTCGCGGGCCAGCCCCGGCAGCTCGCGCTCGATGCAGGCCAGCAAGCGCTCGGTGTCCAGCGCGTGGAACAGGCTAAGGAAATCCGCAGCGCCGGGATCATCGGCGAGGCGCGCGTGCAGATCCGCGCGGAAGCTGCCGAAGCGGTTCTGCGCCCAGTGATAGGCCACCATGGCCTTGTAGATGGAGAAGTTGTCGCGCGGCGTGGGAAGCTTCGCCACCACCGGCGGCAGATAAATGGTCTCGGTATCCGTCCAGGCCTCCGGTGCTTCGGCCAGCTTCAACGGCCGGCCGGCGAGCCCGTGGGCGAAGTGGGCGAGTACGCCGGCCTCCTCCTCGAACACCGCGCCGGCACTGCGCGCGTGGCTCTCGGCGATGAAATGCTCCACGTCGCGCACTACCTTCATGGCCGCGTGCAGGCCCGACTGGTCGTACTGGTCCATGGCGTGCAGCGCCCAGGCCTCGATGGTCTTGCGATCCATGGAATCGAGACTGGCAATGGCCCGGGTGATGAACTCGTGGGCGATGTTGACGTTGGTGCTGGCCATGCCCCGCACCAGTTGCAGGATGAAACGCTGCTCCGCCCCCGGCAGCGCGGCAATCACCTCCGCCGCCGCCTCCGTGTGGATAAAGGTAAACTCCACCTCCAGCCACGTATCGAGTCTCGCCTGAATGGCATCCTTATCGAGTCGTTTCATTACCTTTCACTCCCTCTCCTTCCGGGATCTCGGCGCCCCGCAGGGGTAGAGGGACAGGGTGAGGGGATAAGATTTTCGGCCCTCACCATTCTAAACTGGTGTTGTAGGAGCGCCGCCCCCGGCGCGATGGGCACGTCTTTCAAACAAACCATACATGTACATGTTGCCAAAATGCCGGATTACAGGGATCCGGCTCCTCGCGTTTACCCCCTCTCCCCCGGAACCACGGTGCCCCGCAGGGGTAGAGGGTTGGGGTGACGACGCCAGGGATGGCGGAGGTAGACGGCGTCAGGAACATGCCGTCGAGGGGATCAGATCCACAGTCCGCACACCTCGCCACTCGAACCTGTACTAAAACAACGACGACGACAACTCGTTCACCGCCGCCAGCATTTCCGCATCATCCGTCAGGGCCTGCGCAATCGCCGAATGACACGCCGCCACTGGATTGACCCCGGAACCGATCAACTTGCCTGCGTGAACCAGCAGACGCGTGCTCGCCCCCTCCTCCAGACCGCTGCCCTTGAGGTTGCGCGTCATGCCGGCAAACTTCACCAGCTTGGCCGCCAGCGACCGGTCGATGCCGGTCTCCTGCATGACGATGGTGGTCTCCAGCTCCGCCTCCGGGTAATCGAACTCCAGAGCCACGAAACGCTGACGCGTGCTCTGCTTGAGATCCTTCAACACGCTCTGGTAACCGGGGTTGTAGGAAATGGCCAGGCAGAACTCCGGCCCCGCGGGCACCACCTCACCCAGCTTCTCGATGGGCAACACGCGCCGGTCGTCGGCCAGCGGATGGATCACCACCGTGGTGTCCTTGCGGGCCTCGACGATCTCGTCGAGGTAACAGATGGCGCCGCTGCGCACCGCGCGGGTCAGCGGGCCGTCCACCCAGACCGTCTCACCGCCGCGCACCAGGAAACGACCAACCAGATCGGAGGCAGTGAGATCGTCGTGACAGGAGACCGTGATCAGCGGCTTCTTCAGCCGCCAGGCCATGTGCTCCATGAAGCGCGTCTTGCCGCAGCCCGTGGGACCCTTGAGCAATACCGGCAGCTTCTGCTCCCAGGCCGAGGTGAAAATGGCGATCTCGTCGCCCACCGGCTCGTAGTAGGGCTCGTTCTCGATAAAACACTCTTCGGGTTTGATGGCCTGGGCGGTCATGGAATTCCTTCTAAATATATATGAAACAAGTCGAGCGCCTATTATGGCCTATAGGGCGGTGGGGCGACAGCGGATCAGCGACGCCACCAGGCAAAAAACGCAGGAAAAACAGGGGCTTTAGCCGGACTGGATGATTTGAATACACCCCGAGGCGCCGCAACCAATGGCTACCAGAAAGAATTTAGCGTTTGCTTATATGGGCGGACTTACAGGCCAGGACTTGATCAAGCTCAGATTGTGCAACATCCTTACGGAGAACAGGGACGTGCCCACCCCCCAGGCACCCGCCGTATTCCTGTGCCGGCCTGAACGGCCATGGCAGGACGAATCAGAAAGGCC
>JALTLF010000063.1 GCA_027005735.1 Chromatiales bacterium
CCCGCCTGCGCGGGAATGACGGTTGGGACAAATGCCTTTCCTCGCTTCCCCATGGTTGAACATATTTTTTCCTCTGTGCCCTCCGTGGTTAAATTTGCTCCGTGCCCTCTGTGGTTAAAGCAGTTCAACTTCGCCGAAAGCGATACAGGGCGATTTCACCGAACAGGTTGGGTGCGAGGCGCATGAGGAAGTCGGTCTCGTGGGTGCGATCCACCACCGTGCGCTCAAGGATCTGGATGCGCAGTTCGCGGCACAGGTCCTCGAAGTCGGCCAGCGTGCCGAGGTGGATATTGGTGGTGTTGTACCATTTCGCCGGCAGGGCCGGGGTGACGGGCATGCGCCCGCGCAGCAGTTGCCAGCGGCAGCGCCAGTGGCCGAAGTTGGGGAAGGTGATGATGCCTTCGCGGCCGATGCGCAGCATTTCCTGCAGGATGCCATCGGGGTGGCGCACCGCCTGGATGGTCTCGGTCATGACCACGTAGTCGAAGCTGTCGGCGTCGAAGTCCGAGAGGCCGGCATCGAGGTCGGTCTGGATGACATTGAGGCCCTTTTGCACGCAGGTGGTGACGTTGTCGATGTCGATCTCGATACCGTAGCCCGTGACATTGTGCGCATCGCGCAGGTGGGCCAGCAGGGTACCGTCACCGCAACCCAGGTCGAGGATGCGCGAGCCGGGCGTGATCCAGTCGGCGATGATGCCGAGATCGGTTCGCAACCGGGTCATTGCGCATCCTCCCCGGTGGTGGCGCACTCGGCGGCGACGTTGCCCATGTAGGCGTGGAAGACGTCGAGATATTTCTCGATGGGCATGAGAAAGGCATCGTGCCCCTGGGTGGCCTCGATCTCGGCGTAGGACACTTCCTTGTCGCCGTCGAGCAGGGCCTTGACGATTTCGCGCGAGCGCTGCGGCGAGAAACGCCAGTCGCTGGTGAAGGAGACGACGAGCATGCGCGCCCTGACGGGCGCCAGTGCGGCGGACAGATCCCCGCCGTGCCGGCTCGCCGGGTCGAAGTAATCCAGCGCCTTGGTCATCAGCAGGTAGGTGTTGGCGTCGAAGCGCTCGACGAAGGACTGCCCCTGGTAGCGCAGGTAGGACTCCACCTGGAACTCCACGTCAAAACCGAAGTTGAGCTTGCCCTCACGCAGCTCGCGGCCGAACTTGGCGCGCATGGAATCGTCCGACAGGTAGGTGATGTGGCCGAGCATGCGGGCGATCATCAGGCCGCGGCGCGGAATGGTGCCGTGTTCGTAGTAGTGGCCCGCGTGGAAGTCCGGGTCGGACATGATGGCCTGGCGCGCCACCTCGTTGAAGGCGATGTTTTGCGCCGTCAGTTTCGGCGAGGCGGCGATCACCAGGGCATGGCGCAGGCGCTCGGGGTAGTCGATGGCCCATTGCAGGGCCTGCATGCCGCCGAGGCTGCCGCCGACGACGGCGGCCCATTGTTCGATCCCCAGCACGTCGGCAAGGCGTGCCTGGCTGGCCACCCAGTCGCCCACGGTGACCACGGGGAAATCCGGTCCCCAGGGCTTGCCGGTCTCGGGATTGACGCTCATGGGCCCGGTGGAGCCCTTGCAGCCGCCGAGGTTGTTGCAGCAGACGACGAAGAAGCGGTCGGTGTCGATGGGTTTGCCGGGGCCGATGCAGGCCTCCCACCAGCCGGGCTTGCGATCGTCCTCGCTGTGGTAGCCGGCGGCATGGTGGTCCGAGGACAGGGCGTGGCAGACGAGAATGGCGTTGGAGCGCGCGGCGTTGAGTTCGCCGTAGGTCTCGTAGATCAGGTCGTAGGCGGGCAGTTCGCGCCCGCTCTCAAGCCGCAGCGGTGCATCGAAATGCTGCGTTTGCGGTGTCACCAGGCCGACCGAGTCTGCGGGAAATTCGCGCGCCATCGGTCTCCTTCAACCCGCAATCGGGCGCAGGTGGTGGGCGACAGGGCGGGCTGCGATGTAGGTTGCCGGTGTCACGGGTTCCTTGCCTTGCGTCATGGGTTTATGGCGATGCGGCATGCCGCTTCAGGGCAAAGTCTAACCAAATACATGGATGGGTACTAGGCCGCGTATTCCAACCGGCGGCGCGCCCTTCGCGCCTGTCTTTATCACAGTGTGTCCGGTGTTCGATACCCGTGGTTGATTCAAAGGTCCCCCCGCCCTCAGGGCGGGGACAGGGGCGGGGATCAGAATCCTCGGCCCTCGCTACTGTATTTTAATGACTGCCAATACGAAAAGGGGGGCCAGATGGCCCCCGTATCATGCTCAGGGTGTGGAACCGCCTCAGGCCACCTGCGCGTTGTCGCCCTCGGCGTCGGGGAGGAAGGAGTCCAGCGGCTTGTTGATGGTTTCCATCAGGGTGTTGATGTCGGCGAGCTGGTCGTTGAGTACCTCGGCCTGGGCCTCCAGCTCGGCGATGCGCGACTGCAGGGTGTCGCGCGACTCGTTGATCTTGCGCAGTGACTCGAGGCGCTTCTCCATCTGGTCCTTGTGCTCCTTGATGCGCGCCACCAGGGGCGCCATGGCGGCCTTGCCCCAGCTCTCCGACTCCTGGTGGGCGTTGAAGAAGATGTTGCGCGCGTGGCTGACCATGGAGATGAAGAACTTCTTCACCACGAAGCTCTGCTCGGTCATGGTGGTCACCGGGCTGTTGCGGTAGGCCTCGGCCTCGATGAACAGCCGTTCCATGTCGCGCTTGAACCTGGTGAAGGAGAACAGCTTGGGCTTGGTCTCGGCCAGCCCGTGTTCCTGGTGGAACTTGCGGTAGATGGTCTGCACCAGGGTGTTGACCTTGTCCACCTGCTGGCTGCTCTCGCGGATGGCCGCGTTGGTGATTTCGAAGAACTCCTTCATGGCATTCTTCATGCCGGCGGTGGTCCAGGTCTTGGTCATCTGCTTGCGCGTCTCGGACATGTGCTTGTCCAGCTTCGAGAGGCTCAGCATTTTCAGCAGGATCTTGTGCTGCTCGCTGAAGATCTTGCGGTTGGCCTGGAAGGACTCGACGCTCTTGTGATAGGTGAGCTGTTCCTCGCGGGTTTTCTTCATCAGGTGCAGGATGACATCCTCGTTCTTGCCCGAGAGATTCTTCAGTTCCTTGAGCTGCTTGTTGGCATCGGCCAGCCGCGAGGCCAGCAGGTCACGCGCCTGCTGCGCGATGGTACCGATCTCGGCGACGATGTTGTCGCGCACGATGTGCTGCTTCTGCGGCAGGATGTCCTGCGAGAGGATCAGCTCCAGCGAGAGGATGTTGCTGCGCTCCAGCAGTTCCTGGTCGTGGCGGATCTTGGCCAGCAGGCCCTTCTGCGCCGACACCGGAAAGACGTTGGCGGGATCGATCTCCAGCATCCTGGCGGCGGTATTGGCCTGCGCCTTGATGATGCCGTCCACGGTCTTGTTGTCCTTGAGTTCGTCCCACAGGGTGTCCACCTTGTTGAGCGCGATGATGCGCCCGTGGCGGGCATCGCCGCCAAGCGGCTGCACGTGGTGCTGCCACATCTCCAGGTCCGACTTGGTGACGCCGGTATCGGCGGCCAGCACGAAGACCACCGCCTGGGCATTGGGGAGCATGTTCAGGGTCAGTTCCGGCTCGGAGCCCAGCGCATTGAGCCCCGGGGTGTCGAGGATGGTCAGGCCCTCTTTCAGCAGCGGGTGGGGGAAACTGATCATGGCATGACGCCACATGGGTACCTCCACCTTGCCGGCGCTGGCGACATCGGTGCCCGGCTCCAGCAGGCCCAGCTTTTCGGCGACCTCGGCATCCACCAGCTTGGTCTTGACCACCTCGCGGAAGGCATCGGCCATCTTCTCCGAGGAAGAGGTATCCAGCTCGATGGAGGTCCAGTGGATGGGCTGCTTCTTGTACTCCTGGATGCTCATTTCCTCCAGCCGCGTCTCGATGGGCAGCAGGCGGATGTAATTGGTCTCCGTCTCCAGGTCGTAGAACAGCTCGGTGGGGCACATGGTGGTGCGCCCGGCCTCCGAGGGCAGCAGGCGGCGGTCGTATTCGGAGAAGAAAATGGCGTTGATGAGCTCGGTCTTGCCGCGGGCGAACTCCGCCACGAAGGCGATGGTGAGGTGGTCGGATTTCAGCGCGTCGAGCATCTCGAACATGCGCAATTCGATTTCCGGGCTGCTCATGCCATTCTCGTCGAGCCAGTTCTGGAACTTCATCACCGATTCCATCAGCTCGTGCTTCCAGCGGCCGTACGCCTGCATCTGGTCTGTAAAGCGGTCTTTGGCCATGTAGATCCCTCGGGAAATCTTAACTTGCTAATAAATATAGCTTTTATTCTTCGAATAGTACATCGCGACGGCGACGCGGCGACGCGGCGGCGTGGGGGCGGGAATGGCAGGCCTCCCGACAGGACGCCGGTCTGACATTGTAGCGGCACAGGGGCGGTTTTTTTTAGACCTGGGCCGCGCTTTGGGCCGAAAAATGCGAACTGCGCCCCCTTCCCGGCCCCGCCGGCGTCCCGGGGGTTCAGGTGGGGGGCGCGATGCCCGCCGGCAGGCGGCCAGGGGCGGTGAGCGCCAGGCGCTTGCGGCGTCCGCGCTGGCCGGACAGCAGGCGCACGCGACTGGCCGGCAGGGCAAATTCCTTAGCCAGGAAGCGCAGCAGGTGGGCATTGGCCCGGCCCTCCAGCGGTGGCGCGGTGATGCGCACCTTGAGGGCGTCCCCGTCCGGGGCCGCGACGATACCGACGATCTCGTCGCGGCTGGCGCGCGGTTGCAGCTGGACCTGGAGGAGCAGGGTGTCGTCCCGCCACTGGTAGCAGGCGGCCTGGGACATCAGCGTGCCTGGAGCAGGCTCGCGCCGAGATCGAGGATGGGCGCGGCCACCAGCATCTTCACCAGGATGAGCCCGATACCGACGATCATGATGGAGAAGTCCAGCCCGCCCATGGGCGGCAGGGCGCGGCGCACCGGGCGCAGCAGGGGCTCGTTGACCTGGTGGATGAGGTAGAGGACCGGGTTGGGGCCATGGGGCTGGACCCAGGAGAGGATGAACTGGATGAACAGCAGCACCAGGTACAGGGTGGCGGCGGTATCGATGAGGGTGCCGGCGGCCACCACCAGGAGGCCGGCGACGCCGGGCAGGACCCGGTAGGCGATGAGGCTGACCAGCACCAGCGAAAGGAACTGCAACAGCAACATGAGTACGATGGCCGCCAGGTCGATGCCGGCCAGGCCGGGGATCACGCGGCGCAGGGGAATGAGCAGCGGGTTGGTGATCTTCACCAGGAACTGGGAAATGGGGTTGTAGAAGTCCGCCCGCACCAGGGCGAGGATGAAGCGCAGCATCACCGCCATGATGTAGAGCGAAAACAGGGTATCGACGAGAAAAACGCCGGCATTGGCAAGATAGCTCATGCGCAGGATCTCCCGAGATCTACTCGCCCAGTTCGTCCGCCAGTTCCCCGGCGCGGCGGTGGGCCGCGGCGATGGCCTGCCCGAAGAGCTCGCGCAGCCCGCCTTCCTCCAGTACCGCCAGCGCGGCCTCGGTGGTGCCCCCCGGCGAGGTCACCTTGCGGCGCAGATCGGCGGCGGGTTCGCCCAGCTCCAGCGCCAGCTTGGCGGCGCCGAAGGCGGTCTCCAGCGTCAGCAGGCGCGCGGTATCCGCATCGAGGCCCAGCGCGCGGCCGGCCTCCTCCATCGCCTCCATGACAAGAAAGAAGTAGGCCGGGCCGCTGCCCGACAGGGCGGTGACCGCGTCCAGCTCGTCTTCCACTTCCACCCACAGGGCCACGCCCACGGCGCGCAGAATGGACTCGGCGGCATCGTGCTGCGCCTCGCTCACCGCCGGAGTGGCATACAGCGCCGAGGCGCCGCTTTGTACCAGCGCCGGGGTATTGGGCATGGCGCGCACCACCGCGCAGTCCTCGCCGAGCCACTTCTGGATGGACGCGGTGCGCACGCCGGCGGCGATGCTGATGAAGAGCACATGGGGACGCCGGGAGATGTCCAGCTCCAGGCACACGGTCTTCAGTACCTGCGGTTTGACCGCCAGCACCACGGTGTCGCAGGTATCGAGCACCGCCTGGTTGTTCTCGGCGGGGCTGATGCCGAAGTCCTCGGCGAGGCCCGCCAGTGCCGGGGCCACGGGATCCGCGACGTGGATCGCCGCCGCGGGCTGGCCGCTGTTGATCAGGCCGCCGATGAGGCTGCGGGCCATGTTGCCGCCGCCGATGAAGCCGATGTTGTTGCTGCTCATGCTGCTAAGGTACCTGAACGCGTAGCGAGGGGCCAGTATCGAGTGACGAGGAAAGCTGATTGCCAGCAGCTGGCCGCTAAATACCTGTGCCGAATTCTACTGCAGCTCACAGACATCAGACTCTCGCCGGGACGGCGTTTACGGA
>JALTLF010000064.1 GCA_027005735.1 Chromatiales bacterium
GCGACCTTGATCTGGAACTCCATTACAAGACCTATCTGGGCGAGCAGTATCGGCTGGATTATACTGTCGATAACGGCGGGGCCACCGTTACGGCCCGCAGGCTGAACCTGCCGGCGTTCTGGAAGAACACCCGGGTCAAGTTGCTGCGCGTCCCCGGAAAGGAAGGCCTCGTCAACGGTCTGGAGATCACCATGTACCGCAAGGACTTCTACGCCCTGCGCGGCGAGGGCGACGTCAAGGTCACTGCCCGCGCCCGCGCCTGGCCCCTGGGCCGCAACGCCACGCTCACGCCCACCATCGGCCAGCCCTACAGCCTGCCCGATCCGGAGCGCGATGACGACGGCAAGGTGGTGGATGCCGAGGACTATTTCGTCGAGGCCGACACCAGCATCCAGCTGCCCTTTATGCCTTATCGCAAACCATGAGCCGACCAAACCGATTTATCCTTCCTCCCGCCGAGAAGAGCGCCCGGCTGACCCACGAGCTGGAGGATGTCCCATCCGGTCTGAAGAAAGACCATGCCTTTGGTACGCATCGCATGGTTTATGATCCGACTTTACCACTTCCCCACGGGGTGTACGGGTTATGTGACGGCCATCGTCTCTACGTACAGTCGGTCAGTGATCGCCGGGTGGTCTCCTGGTTGAATATTTGGTTGTATGTGATATCCTTACCTTTGGGTGTCATTGTTCTCGTTGACTTGTTTGTCTCGCGTACTCCTCCTATCGCAGTAGCGGTAATAGTATCCATCGTTCTTCCTTTAGCTATTTTCAACTCCTGGCGAAATTCCCGCCGGGCGTTTACGAAGTTCATTGTCTTTGACCGGGACAGCGGCCTGGTACTGTTTCCCAAAGCGCGGAAATGGCCGGATTTCACCGTGCCGTTTGAGAAGGTGGAAGTTTATAGCATGACCATGATCGGCAAGGGCGGTGCGCATTTTACCTCCCACATCAGCGCCCTGGCGCGGCCGAAAGGGATGCGTGGCAGGCGGAAGGAATGGTTCATGATGGAGAATGTCCACAATGAGATCCAGCTTCTGGAGCAATGGTGTTTTATCAACCGTTTCATGGACCGAAGCCATTCGGATCCGGTTCCCCGAGAGTCCTACTTTACCTGGGTTGATGTGCACTGGTTTATTGATCAGGGACTGACGCTGGATCAGATCGTCAAGGAGAAGGGGGCCGTGATCCATGATCGGGATACCGGCTGGATCGATTACCCGGCGAAACTGCCGCCGCCGAGCGAGCAGGACTACCTGCGCGCGGAATCACAGGCGCGGGGCGTCAGCCTTGAAGAACTCTACAAGATACATGGTCTGGACAAGCGCGGAAGGAAAAAGGAGACGGAAGAGGATTCCATCTACTGGTAGCTTTTCTACCGGTAGGGTTTGTAACTGTGTGATTCTACTGCATTTTTTAATTGGCCTACGAATGC
>JALTLF010000065.1 GCA_027005735.1 Chromatiales bacterium
TCCACGCCGATGTCGGGCTTGCGCTGGCGCAGTTCGATCAGCGTGCGCGCAAAGACCTCGGCGCCGCCATCGGGCAGGTCGTCGCGGTTCACCGAGGTCAGCACCACGTAGTCGAGGCCCAGTTCCATCACCGCCTCGGCGACGCGCCGCGGTTCGTCCTCGTCGAACCATTCGGGCCGCCCGGTCCTGACGTTGCAGAACCCGCAGGCGCGCGTGCAGGTATCGCCGAGCAGCATGAAGGTGGCGGTACCGCGGCTCCAGCACTCGCCGCGGTTGGGACAGGCGGCCTCCTCGCACACCGTATGCAGGGTGTTGTCATGCACGGCGCGCCGGGTGCTCTGCCAGGTCTGGCCGCCGCCGAGGCGCTGGCGGATCCAGCCCGGCATGCGCGTGGCATTGGGCTGATCCGAGAAATCGAACACCGGGATGATCTTGCTCATGTGCGTTTTGTAACCACCTGTGACAAGGACTCGAAAACAAAAGGGGCGACAGCGGCATGCGAATACCCGCATGGCCTTGTCGCCCCTCTGTCCGGTGTACCTGAGAGCTTGGCCCCTTCGGTGTCCCGCGGCGGCGGGATCTCTCCAGAGTCAATGCACCACCTGCGGTCCGTTTGCCTGAGCGATTCCGGGCGGGTTGCGCCTTCGGCGCCCGGCCGGGGCCGGGTCTCTCCCACGGGTGGGGTCATTGAAGCTGCCAAGTTTACGGGGGCCGGCGGCGAAAACCAAGCCGGCGAGGACCCGGCTTTATAAAACAAGCAGTTAAACGCTTTTTATCAGGCAGCCTCGCAACAGGGGACGCGGGGCATCCCATATATATAGAATGCCCGCCCCCTTCCCGCCAGCTCTCAGGCGCGGGGCGCGAAGCGGCGCACCAGCCGCGAGATGCTCAGCCCCTGCACGACGATGGAGAACACCACGATGACGTAGGTCACGGTGAGGATGACGTTGCGCTCCTCGCCCAGCGGCAGCGACAGGGCCAGCGCCACGGAGATCCCGCCGCGCAGGCCACCCCAGGTGAGGATGGGCACCGCGCCGGGGGAGAAGGAACGGAAGAAACTGAGACCGAGGATGGGCAGGCCGACGCTGACGAGGCGCGCCAGCAAAACCACCGGGACGAGCAGCAGGGCAGCGACGAGATACTGGTGATGAAAGACCAGCACCAGTACCTCGAGGCCGATGAGCACGAACAGCGCCGCATTGAGCACCTCGTCCACCAGCTCCCAGAACTTGTCCAGGTGTTCCCGTGTAACGTCCGACATGGCCAGCCGTCGCCCGCGGTTGCCGATGAGAAGCCCCGCCACCACCATGGCGATGGGGCCGGAGAGGTGCAGCTCGCTGGCCAGCGCGTAACCGCCCATGACCACCGCCAGGGTGATCAATACCTCCACCTGGTAGTTGTCGATGCTGCGCAGCATGAGGAAGGCCAGCCAGCCGAGTACCAGACCGAACAGCGCGCCGCCGAGGGCCTCCTGTACGAACAGGCTGGCGATGGGCAGGGGCGCGGCGGCCTGGGTGCCGGTGGCGATCCCCAGCAGGACGAGGAAGACCACCACGCCGACGCCGTCGTTGAACAGCGACTCGCCGGTGATCTTGGTCTCCAGCGACTTCGGCGCGCCGACGGTCTTGAGGATCCCCAGCACGGCGATGGGATCGGTGGGCGAGATGAGGGCGCCGAAGACCAGGCAGTAGATGAGCGGCAGGGGCGAGCCCAGCATGTCGAACACCCACCAGCTCATGAGGCCGACGAGAAAAGTGGAAATCACCACCCCCAGCGAGGCCAGCAGGCCCACCACCCACTTCTCGCGACGCAGATCGGCGAGATTGACGTGCAGGGCGCCGGCAAAGAGCAGGAAACTGAGCATGCCCTGCATCAGCGCCTCGTGGAAATCGATCCCGCGCAGGAAAATCTCCGCCTCCTTGCGCAGCGCCACCCAGCCCAGCGCATCCAGCGCGATGAGCCCCAGCGACAGCAGCAGTGCAATGATCATCAGGCCGATGGTGGTGGGCAGGCGGATGAAACGCGCGTTGAGATAACTGAACAGCGCCGCGAGGGTGACGAGGATGGCGATGGTGTCGAGGAGATTCATGACAAGGTCAGTTGCTAAATACGTGTTCCAAATACCCGATCACCTGAGAATGAGCGGATTGCTTCATCGGCCTGTCTCTCTCCGGGACGACGTTTACGGACACGCGGTACATACGTCCCTGTACGCTCGACAGCCGCGGTCGCTCCGGGCGTGGCCCAGGCCAGCTTCTCGACCTCCGGTCTCACCTTCTCCTGCCCTCTCGCGACACTAGTGCATCCTGCACGTCGTCCGTGCGGCTGACGGTCCGTAAACGTCGTCCCGGAGAGCGTTCGACATCTGTAAACTGTAGTGGAATTCGGAACACGTATTTAGTTGCTAGTTGTGAGTTGCGAGGGACCCGTTATTCGGACCCCTGATCTTTTTCCCGGAGATAAAAGGGCAGTAAAACGTGGGCCATTATTTCATGTCCCTCTCCCGGAGGGAGAGGGACATGAAATTTCGCGTTCATCCATGACAAGCATCCTTGTCAGCAAATCCTTCCCTCGCTACTCGCCACTCGCTACTGTTCCATCCCCATGGCCACGCGCATGAGGGTGTTGCGCAGGGGCGCGACGCGCCCGGCCACGCCGAGACCGAGATTGCGCGCCGCCCTGACCGCCAGCAGCTCGCTGCCGAAGACGCGCTTGAAACCGTCCACCGTGGCCAGCATGGTGAGGTTGTCCGCCTTGCGCCAGCGCTCGTAACGGCGCAGCACGGACTCGCTGCCGATGGCGCGCCCCTTCGCACGCGCCGCTTTCAGCACCTCGACGAGGCTCGTCACGTCGGCCAGACCGAGGTTGACGCCCTGCCCCGCCAGCGGGTGCATGGTATGGGCGGCATCCCCCACCAGCGCCAGGCCCGGCGCGATGTAGCGACGGGCGTCGAAGAAGCGCAGCGGGTAGGCCGCGCGCGGTCCCACCGCCTCCACCGCGCCGAGGGTATATTCGAAGGCCGATTCCAGCTCGCAGGCGAACTGGTCCTCCGGCATGGCGCACAGTTCCGCCGCCTGCTGCGGCGAGGTGGACCAGACGATGGAACTCCAGCCCTCGGTGAGCGGCAGGAAGGCCAGCGGTCCACTGGGCAGGAAACGCTGCCAGGCGGTCTCGGCGTGATGCCGTTCGGTCCTGACGTAGCTCACCACGGCATGGTGATCGTAGTCCCAGCCGCGCACCGGGATGGCCGCCTGGCGGCGCACCCAGGAACGGCCGCCATCGGCGCCCACCACCAGCCGGCAGCGGAAACGCTCGCCGTTCTCGCCTTCGAGCACGGTCTCGCGTCCCGCGCGCCGCACGGCGGTGAGGCGCAGCGGACAATGGAAGGTGATCTCGTCCATCTCGGCGAGGCGCTCGTGCAGCGCGGCAACGATGACGCGGTTTTCGATGATGTGCCCGAGGTGGGTCTCCGCCACCTCGGCGCTGTCGAAATGCACCACGCCGGGGCCGCCAGCGTCCCACACGTGTATTTCACGAAACGGGCTGACGCGCCGCGCCGCCATGCCCGACCAGGCACCGATGGTATCGAACAGCCGCTCGCTGGCACGGGTGATGGCCGACACGCGCAGATCGAAGCCCTCGGCGGGCCAATCGCGCGGCGCCTGGTGGCTGTCGATGAGGGCGATGGACAGGCCCGTGTCGGCCAGCGCGCCGGCGAGGCTCGCGCCCACCATGCCCGCGCCGACGATGGCGATGTCCACCTGCCGCGTTTCAGCCATGACCGGCCCCGCTGCCCGCGCCTTGCAACGGCAGGCCCAGCGCCAGGCGCGGCAACTTGCCGCCCAGTCCCATGGCCTGGCGCGTGGCCCAGCGCTTGAGCGGCGGCAGGATATCCAGCGCCAGCATGGCGGCGTTGCGCGCCGCCGCCAGCGGCAGAAGATCGCGGCTGAAGACACGTACCAGGCTGTGCGAGGCGAAACTGGTCTGCAGGCGATCGCGGCGGCGCCAGCGCGCATAGTCCCGCAGGACGTGCAGGGCGCCGATGTCACCGCCGGGCTCCCGGGCGAGTTGCTCCGCCAGTACCTGGGCCAGCGCGGCCACATCGCGCAGCCCCAGGTTGAAGCCCTGGCCCGCCACCGGGTGCAGGGTATGAGCGGCGTTGCCGATCACCGCCAGGCGCGGGCGCACCTGTTCGCGGGCCTGCGACATGGCCAGCGGATAATTGTGGCGCGGGCCGCAGGCGAGGAAGCGCCCGGCGCGCGAGCCGAAGGCCTGTTGCAGTTCGGCGACAAAACGTTCGTCGTCCCATTCGCACACCGTCGCCACCGCGGCCTCGTCCTGCGTCCACACCAGCGCGTAGTCGCCGTGGCCGTCCTCGCCCGCCGGCAGCACGCCGTCGGCCAGCGGCAGCAGGGCCATGGGCCCCTGCGAGGTAAAGCGCTCGAAGGCGCGGCCCGCGTGCGGCCGATCACAACGCACGTTGGCGATCACCGCGTGTTGCGCATAGGGCAGTTCGAAGCTGCGAATGCCGCACAACTCGCGCACCCGCGAGTGGGTGCCGTCGGCGGCCACCAGCAGGCGCGCGCTCAGCGCGCGCGCCTCGCCGTCCATGTCGATGCCGGCGGTGACACGGGAGTGGCTGAAGGACAGGCTCTCCAGCGTCGCCGGACACAGGTAGTCCACTCCCTCGGCGCCGTCGAGGCCCCCCAGCAGGGCGCGGCCGAGCACGCGGTTGGCCACCACGTAACCCAGCGCCGCTACACCCTGCTCGGCGGCGTGCATGTGGGTGACGCCGGCATGGCCGCGATCGGAAACATGGATATGCTCGATGGCGGCGACGCCGTCCGCCTCCATGGCCGGCCACAGGCCGAGGGCGGCGAAGATGCGTTGCGAGGCCAGCGACAGGGCAACGGTGCGCGCATCGAAACTCGGTTGATGATCGGAGGCCAGCGGGAAGGCCTCGATGACGCCCACGCGCAGGGGCAGCCCGCGCAGGGCGCAGGCAAGGCTGGCCCCGGCCAGCCCGCCGCCGGCGATGAGTACGTCGTAGTCTGCGCAGTGCCTGTCCATACCCGTCTCAGGCCATCAGTTCCTCGATTTCGTCCGGGTCCTTGGGCGCCTCGGCGGAGAGCACCTCGTGACCGCTTTTCGTCACCAGCACGTCGTCCTCGATGCGGATGCCGATGTCCCACCACTTCTTCGCCACGCCCTTCGTGCCCGCGGGGATGTAGATCCCCGGCTCCACGGTGAGCACCATGCCGGGCTCCAGCAGGCGCCACTCCCCTTCCACCTTGTAGTCGCCCACGTCGTGCACGTCCATACCCAGCCAGTGACCGGTGCGGTGCATGAAGAAGCGCTTGTACTTTTCGTTCTTCACCAGCGTGCTGACGCGGCCCTTGAGCAGGCCCAGATCCACCAGGCCCTCGGTGAGCACGCGCACCGCCGCCTCGTGGGGATCGTTCCAGTGCCTGCCCGGCTGCACCTGCTCGATGGCGGCCAGCTGCGCCGCCAGCACCACCTCGTAGAGGGCCCGCTGGGCACGGGAATAGCGGCCGTTGACCGGGAAGGTGCGGGTGATGTCGGCGGCGTAGTAATCCATCTCGGCGCCGGCATCGATGAGCACCAGGTCGCCGTCCTTCATGGTCGCCATGTTGTCGATGTAATGCAGCACGCAACCGTTGCCGCCGCTGCCCACGATGGAAGCATAGGCCGAGGATCGCGCGCCGTGGGTCATGAACTCGTGCAGCAGCTCGGCCTCCAGCTCGTACTCCTTCTTGCCGGGGCGGCAGGCGCGCATGGCGCGGCGGTGGGCGCGCGCGGAGATCTTCGCCGCCTTGCGCATGACGCTGATCTCGCGGCTGCTCTTGACCAGCCGCATGTCGTGGAGGATGTGATCGAGGGAAATGAACTCCCCGGGCGTGACCATGCCGGCGCGCGACTGCTCGCGCAGGCGGTTGACCCAGCCGATGAGGCGCTTGTCGAAGTCGGCATGCACGCCCATGGTGTAGAAGACCTTTTCCGTCCCCTCGATGATCCCCGGCAGGATGTCGTCGATATCGTCGATGGGGAAGGAGTCATCGGCACGGTAGATCTCCACCGCGCCTTCCTGGCCGGCGCGCTTGCCGTTCCAGATCTCCGCCTCCGGGTCCCGCTCGCGGCAGAACAGGATGTATTCGCCGTTCTTGCGCCCCGGGGCGAAAACCGCCACCGCCTCGGGCTCGGGGAAGCCGGTGAGGTAGTAGAAATCGCTGTCCTGGCGGTAGTGGTACTCCACGTCGCGATTGCGCATGCGCACCGGCGCGGCGGGCAGGATGGCCACCGAACCCT
>JALTLF010000066.1 GCA_027005735.1 Chromatiales bacterium
ACCGTGATTTCGGTTCTCGCATGCGTCCATGCAGGATCGATCCAGCCGGGCATCCCTGCCCGGCGTTCCTCGGGCTGCGAAAGTCCACCGGACTTTCGGTCCCTCGTCACCCTCTCGCCCCGACCAATTAATAACCAGTTGCGAGTTTCCAGCGGCGAGGGCCGGGGATCGGATCCCCGCCCCCTGTCCCCGGCTCTGAGGGCGGGGGTACCGTTATACCGGCACCGTGTTACAGATACAGGGTGCGGGATGGATGTTTCCGGTGCCTTTCAGGCCGGGTGGCGGGCGTAGTGCCCAAGCCCCGTCTCACGCGGCAGGCCAAACATCAGATTCATGTTTTCAATCCCGACCTGTGCGCCTCCCTTCCCCAGGCTGTCCAGCGCGCCGAAGACCACTACCCGCCCCCGCTTGTCATCCACACTGAGACCAATGTGGCAGTAATTGCTGCCACTGGTGGCCGCCACCCACGGCCAGGGGCGGTAGTCCCATTCTTCCCCGCGGGGCTGCGCATCGACGATTTTGACGAAGGGCTGCCCGGCATAGAACTCGCGGTAGAGCTCGAGGCCCTCCTCGCGGGTGAACGGCGCCAGCGGGAAGGCATGGCAGATGGCGAGGATGCCGCGCGTGATGGGCGCATAGATGGGCGTGAAGTGCACCCTCACCCGGGAGCCGTGCAGGGCCGCCAGTTCCTGCTCCATTTCGTAGCTGTGACGGTGATCCACCACATTGTAGGGGACGAGATTGTTGCCGATCTCGGGGTGGTGCGCCGCGCGGGAGAGCGCAGCCCCCACGCCGGCGGTTCCAGAGATCCCGGTGACCACCAGTTGCCGGGGATCCACCCAGCCGGCGGCGAGCAGGGGCGCGAGGGAGAGAATGGTGGCAGAGGAAAAGCAGCCGGGATTGGCAACCAGATCCGCGGTTTCGATCCCGGCGGCGTGGAGTTCCGGGATCCCGTAGACCGCTTCCTCGGCCAGCGCCCAGTCGTCGTGCCCCATGCCATACACCGATTCCCAGGTGGCGCGATGGGCGAGGCGGAAGGCCGCGCCGAGATCGATGACCCGGCTGCCCGCATCGCGGTAGCGGCGCGCCAGGCTGATACTTGCCGCCGTGGGCAGGGCCATGAATACCATGTCCACCGGCTCGGCCGCCTCGGGGGTCACGAGGTGCAGCCCGCAGCCCTGCAGGTTGGGGTGGTAGTCCTCCATGCGCCTGCCATGACGCGCACTGGCCCAGGCGATCTCCACCTCCGGGTGGCCCAGCAGGACGCGCAGGACCTCGCCGCCCATGTAGCCGGTGGCGCCCAGGATGCCGACGCGGATCACGTGACCCCCTCCCCGGCCGCCGCGCGGGTCTCGGCGTCGATGCGGCGACGAAAGGCGGCTTCCAGCCGGGTGAATACCGGCCCCGGGGCCTGCAGGGGACGACCGTCGATTTCCGCCACGGCGGCCATTTCGATGGCCGTACCGGTGAGAAAGCATTCCTCCGCCGCGTAGAGATCAGTCACCGTGAGTGACCGCTCACTGCAGGGGATCCCCTGCTCCGCCGCCAGTTCCATGACCACCCGCCGCGTGATGCCGTCGAGGCTGCCGTCGCTCACCGGGGGTGTCAGCAGGGCGCCCCCCTGCACCACAAAGAGGTTGTCCGAGGCGCCCTCGGCCACGTGGCCCCGCGCGTTGAGCATGATGGCCTCGTCGCAGCCGGCGCGGCGTGCTTCTTCGCGGGCGAGAATATTGTTGAGATAGTTGAACGACTTGATGCGTGGATCGAGGCAGTCCGGCGGGGTGCGCCGCGTGGCGGCCACCATCAGGCGCAGCCCTCCCGCCCGGGCCGCCGCCTCGCCCTCCAGGCGGCGCAGTGGACCGCTGAGAATGAAACAGCTCGGCTGCGCGCAAGCCCCCGTGTCCAGGCCCAGGGGACCCACACCGCGCGTGATCCCGAGGCGCAGGTAACCTTCCGGCGCGTCGCTGTACGTGACCACGGCCTCCACGGCCCGGACCAGGTCGTCGTGGGAGAAGGGCGGCGAAAGGCTGATGGCCCGTGCCGAGGCGGCCAGCCGCCGCAGATGCGCGTCGAGGCGAAAGGCCCGCCGGTGATAGAAACGGATCCCCTCGAAGACCCCGTCGCCATAGAGCAGGCCGTGGTCAAAGAGGGAGAGCCTCGCCTCCTCCGCCGCCACCAGCCGGCCGTTCAACCAGCATGTCGTCATGTCGTCCTCCCTGTTCCTGGAGTGCGGCGCCCTTCGCCCCACCCGGTATCCACCATGACAGTAAGCCCTCCCTGGTGACCAGTACAGATACAGTTTATGCTTAAGTTGACCATAACAGTTTGGGAGGCATGCCATGGCGGGGAAATCACCCTGGCGTTACCAGCAGGTGGCCCAGGCCCTGCTCGACGCCGCCGAACGGGGGCTCTACCGGCCGGGGGACCGCCTGCCCTCGGTGCGCCGCCTGTGCGAACAGCATGGCGTGAGCCTCGCCACCGCGGTGCAGGCCTATGACTGGCTACAACGCCAGGGACGGGTGGAAGCGCGCCCGAAACGCGGACATTTCCTGTGCGCGGGGGCGACGGTGCCCCGGGAACCGGCGACCAGCCGCCCGCCGGCGGCGCCCGTGCCCGTCAACGTGGCGCAGATGGCCATGGCGCTGGTGGACGAGGCACGCCGGCCGGGACTGGTGAAGCTGGGGGCGGCCGTCCCGGGTGCCGACATGCAGCCCCTGGGGCCCCTGTCGCGGGCCCTGGCGGGCGTGGCGGGCCGCCACTACCGCGCGCCGGCGGCCTACGAGGAGGCCGGCGGCAACCCCCGCCTGCGTCACGAGATCGCCCGCCACATGGGGGAACTGGGCTGGCGGGGTGGCGCGGACGAGGTGCTGATCACCAACGGCTGCCTCGAGGCCCTGGGGCTGGCGCTGGCGGTGGTAACGCAGCCCGGCGATACCGTGGCCATCGAGTCCCCCACCTACTTCGGCATCCTGCAGAGTATCGAGGCCCGGGGCCTGCGCGCGGTGGAGATCCCCACCCATCCCCGCGACGGCATCGATCCCGACGCACTGGCCGAATGCCTGGCGCGCCACCGACCCGCCGCCTGCATCCTCCAGCCCAGCTTCCACAACCCCCTCGGCGCCACCCTGCCCGAAGCAAGGCGCCGGCAGGTGAGCGCGCTGCTGGCCGAGGCCGGCGTGCCTCTCATCGAGGACGATGTCTACGGACCCCTGAGCTTTTCCCGGCACCGACCGCGGCCGCTGGCCGCCAGCGACGAAACGGGCAATGTCATCTACTGTTCGTCCTTTTCCAAGAGCGTGGCGCCGGGCCTGCGGCTTGGCTGGATGCTGCCGGGGCGCTGGCGGGAAGCGGTGCGCTACCGGAAGTTTCTCGCCAACATCAGTACCGCCGTTCACCCCCAGCTTGCCCTGGCGGAACTCATGGCGCGCGGCAGTCTCGCACGCAATCACCGCCGCGTGACCCCCGTCTATCAGCAACGCATGGCGCAACTGAGGGACTGGGTGGGACGTTATTTTCCCGCGGGAACCCGCGCCACCAACCCGGAAGGCGGCTTCCTGCTATGGCTGGAACTGCCCCGGGGCATCGACAGCCTGGAGCTCTACCGGCGCGCCATGCAGGCGGGGATCGCCATCACCCCCGGCGTGCTGTTCTCGGCCCGGGGCCAGTATGACCATCATGTGCGTCTGAGCTGCGGGGTGGTGGAAGGCGAGCCGGCGCGCCAGGCGATACAGCGCCTGGGGGCGCTGGCGGCGGATCTCGAGGCGAAAAAAAACCGCCACCCCGAATGAGGTGACGGTCTGCTTCATGCCATCCCCGGCGATACACCTGCCGGGCGGAACACCCGGCAGGAGGGGAATCACTCAGGTCAATGCGGTGCGAATGTTGGAGAACGCGATGTACTGATCCAGGTCCGAGCCCGAACCAAGGATGTTGGTGCCGAAGTAGTTGGTAAACTGGCCTTCCATGTTGTGCAGGGCCATGTAGTTCAGGACGATGGAATAGGCCAGTGCCTCGACGTTGTTGGCCACCGCGTTGGCATTGGTTTCCACCGAGGCGGAATCGCGCGCATAGCCGATCTGACGCGTGCGCATGGTAACCCGCCCGCCACGGCCCGGCGGATTGTAAACCAGCATGAACACGGCGGCGGTACCGCCGTTGTCGCCACGCCAGACGATACGTCCACTGCCATCCGTCTGCCCACCACGGTCACCCGCCACGGAACCGTCACTGAAGACATAGACCATGAGCTGCTGGTTCATGCGCGCCGCATATTCGAGCGCGGCACCGATGGCCTGACCGGCTTCGAAGTCGCGGGTGTCGCCGGTGGTGCGGGTGCCGTTGTGATAGTCGTAGCCACCCACTTCCACGGTACCGGCGCCGGCCCAGCCGTTGACGACGAGCTTCATGATGGATGCAGTCTTGGCGAAGATGTCGTTGCGGCTGCCTCCGCGATCCGCCTCGGCGACGCTGAAGATGGGCGTAAACCCGCCACCACCGGTGATAGCCTGATCCTGACGCGGATCGAGCAGATTGGGATTACCGACGCGGGTGAAGGTCTCACGCGCGTCGCTCGCGGAACAGAACGTGGCACGGTGCATGGCGTCCTGCAGGGCCATGGCGTCCTCGCGCAGGGCATCGGCCTTGCGATGACTCATGCGCTGGATGGTGGTCAGCAGGGCGCTGCGATCACTGGCGTTGGTCAGGATCTGGCCGAGGCGTCCCGCGTCGGCCACGCCCATGGCATCGGAGGGACGCGATACCTTGGTGGGTCGCTGGGTCAGGTCGATCATGGAGGCCGGCGCGATGGAGCGGCCGCCGGAGTCGCGGTCACGGCTACCAATAAGATTGACCAGTTCACCCATGCTGGCGCCACCACCGCCGTTGGCCATATTGACGAACTTGTACAGCCCGTACATGGGATTGTGCGGGTTGTTGCTGGTGTCGTTACCGGAGCGCGCGCAAATCACGGCGCCATCGGTATTGGCGATGGTGGAAGCCGACATCTTGGAGAGCATGCCAAGACGGAACCCGCTCTGTACATGGAAGGGCAGGCCGAACTGGGTATCGATGAGCCCGTTGTTGATGCGGATATCCTCGGTGTTGTCGCCCGGGATGAGGCCATACTTGATCATGCCCGCATCCGTGAAGTTGGTGGGGTCCCCCGCCTGATCACCGACGATGACATTGGCATTGGACATGCTCACCCCGCCGGCGAGGTCAAAACAGATGAAGGGGATACCGAGACCTCCAGCCGTTGTCTGGCCGCAGTTCACTGCCGCGGCATGGGCCTCGCTGGAACGTCCCAGAAACCCTGCCAACAGACTTGGGGCAACGACATAGGCGCCACCGGCAATCGCCCCCTGGGCGAGGAAGTCACGCCGGGTGACCGGCTTCTTGTGACCCTCGTGGCAGAGAGGTGCATCATCGAACTGCTTCTCGGTTTCGTTTCTTTCTTTCTTCGCCATGACTTTTGCCTCTTGACGTAAATCCTGTTTGCTGCGCATCGGCGCTTCGAATCACTCGCTTAGTGCACGTTCACCGCGGCGCTGCTGAGCACGGCCATGCAGGCGGCCGTGGCAGCCATGCGCTGGGCGGCTGCACTATTGACGCAATCATTGGTCACGCAGATACCGGGGATGGGCGCCGGGTTGCCATTGGCGTCCACCAGCGGATTCCCCAGGGCGTCCGTCGTAACCCCGTCGAAGAGCGCATTGAGATCCGCCAGCAGGTCCGCCTTGAGCGGCTGCAGAGCGATCTGCTGAGGACCGGACATGACCATGTTGTCGATGAGCCCGTTGAACAGCAGGTTGCGATCAAACGGGTTCAGCGGGTCGGTGCCGAAGAAATTGGTCCGCATGGTGGCACTTCCCATAAAGACATCGCAGTACTCGACAGCCAGCTTGAGAATGGCCACCTCGTGCGAGGCCACATAACTGCCCAGGTCGTTGCCGCCCGGCAACTGCTGCTTGAGGCTGTTGAACTGGTTGCGGACGGCGCTCACGGCCTGGCCGTCCACACCCGTGAGTACCGACATGGTGGCATTGATCTGCGAGAAGTTTCGCAGCCCGTTGTTGGCCACCAGATCCACCGTGTTCATGTCCACCGGCGGCGCGGGGAAAATGGGATCCGCGACACGGGCATCGACGGTGACCATCTGGCCGGCGTTATTGGGATCCGGATAGGAGACCAGACCCAGTTCCAGACTAAACTGATCCTGCGCCCAGCCATTGGCCTGGGGCACGATGGTGCTGAGCGGCGAAAGCACCTGCTGGGTGTTGTTGATCAACTCGTCGACATTGCGGTACGCCTGGCCCACCGAGGGCGGCACGCCGTTGATGGCGATCTTGATCTCCGCCAGCTGGAACTGCTGGTTGGCCGGCAGCAGGGTCGGCGTGGCCTCCACCAGCGGCGCCGGGGGCTGCGGACCGTTCATGATGTAGTCCGCAATGGCATTCAGGCTGGCCAGATCATTCTGCAGGTCGCCGACATTGTTCTGCATGGCGCCATTGTTGGCGATCTGGTTCTGGATGATGGCACCGGTAATCGGCCGCGTGTTCACGCCGCCGGGATCGGGGTTGTCACGCACCCCGTGACAACCCTGGCAGCGGGTGACATACAGGGCCTCCCCATCCGGGCCGTTGTTGCCGCCCGTGGCAATGACAAAGGTGGGGTTCTCGAACAGATAGGCCGCGTTGGAAGCGTCATAGGGGCTGACGTCGAAACGGATATAGCTGTTCGGCACCTGGGAGTGCATGCTGACGTCGAAGTAGAGCTGCTCCGGGTTGGCGCTGGAGAGCTGCGCGATGCCACTGGCCATGACGAAGTTCACCAGGCCGTTGGCGGAACGGAAATCGCGCCACTTCGTGATGAGATCCACCAGCGAACCCGGCAGCGGTGCGTAATTGGGATCGTTGGGGTCCCAGCCGGCGACACGGATGCAGGCCTGCAGGCGGGTCTCACCCGGCTGCTGCGGACCACAGTTGTGCTGTTCCAGCACCAGCTTCTGCACGGCGCGCGAGGCCGTGGGATCCTGGAAGTTGACGCGGCCCTTGAAGTCGTCATGGGCAGCGCGGAAGATGTTCACGTCGAAGGAACTGGACGGCGAAACCTGATCCGGACGCAGGGGCGAGAAGGCGCCGGTGCCGGGGCCGCTGGCGTGACAGCCCGAGCACAGCGGCTCCAGTACGCCGTCGCCGGCTGCGGCACCGCTCCAGAGGTTATCGCGGAACCAGGCGACGCTGACCGTCTCGTCGACGCCGGTGTTGTTGGAAGGCGCGGTGCCCCCGCCGCCCGGGGCAGGTGGCGGATTGACGGTGGGCGGCCCCTGGTTGGGCGCCGCACCGGTGCGCGCGCCACCACCGCAGGCAGACAGCAGCACTGCGCCCAGCAACATGACGGCCACTGCCCCGCTACGGAATACGCGTTGCGTCAGTCGGTCTTCACTGGCCGACCGCACTGCCTTGCTTTCTCCGCGTGTCATACTCATTGCCCTATCTCCCGAAACCTTCATTGAATTCAATGTCTCTAGCTATTGGTATTGTGGGTGGCCTCGCTCACAGCCCACCGACGTCCTGCGTGGCGCAATAGGCCGCCGCATCGCCGAACAGGGTCTTCATGTTGTAATTGTTGGCGATGAAGTTGTCCGCAAGGGTCTGCACCATCATGCGCTCGGTGCCGTTCTTGGGCTTGCGCAGACAGACGGCCTCGTAGACCTTCTCGGTCTGGCACTCGGCGAAGGCGCGGCTGGCAGCCAGTTCCCGGCCCATGGATTGCGCGCCCATACCGCGATCCGGCATATTCTGGTTCCAGCCCAGCACCGAGTTGGGGCCGCGGCGCCAGTAGTTGATCCAGCTGTTGTCGGTGGTCACGTAGCCGCCCGGGAAGACCGTGTTGTTGATCAGGTTCTTCGGCTGTGGCTGGTTGTTGTCGAAGACCAGCTGGCCCAGCTGGTCGTCCCAGTCGTAGTAGGCGTAGGCGCCCGCCAGGGGGTCCATGCCGGCGTGACAACCGACGCAGCTACCCAGATAGATACCGGAGTCACCACCCGGCGCGCGCGAGACATCCTGGCGGATGCGGTCAGGGGTACGGGTGATGTCGTTGATCTCCTCCAGTGAACGACACAGAAAGTTCTCAAAGACGAAGGCCAGCATGCGGCGGTTGGTGCCAGCAGAAAAATAGGACTCCGCGAAGGCCCGCGTGGTGACCACGCCGGCCACGTCGTTGACGCCCAGCATGGGGTGCAACAGGGCCTGCGAGCCCGACACCAGGGTAGCCTTGAGATCCAGACCGTTGTTCTCCAGTTCCTGGTAGTGCTGGTTGCTGTCGATGGCGTAGGGCGTGGCAACCGCATTGCCGCCGGTATAGAGGACGTCGCCGTAGAGCACCCGGTCGAAGGGCACGTTGTCACGCACCATGCCAATCATCGTGGCGGTGGCGTCGTTGAGGGGGACGTACACCGAACCATCGGGATTGGTGTAGGTGGCGAAAAAGTTCTTCAGGGTGGAGTTGTAAAAGCCCGTATTACCGGCCTGATCGATGGCCAGCTGCGCGGCGCCGTTGGCATTGCCCGCGGCAACCAGGGCCTCCATCTGGTCGAGAAGTCCTGCCGGCGGTGGGGTCCCCACCAGGCGGTCGTGGATGCGACGCGCCACGTCCCGGTTGGCGGCCATGGCGGTACCAAAGCTGCACAGGAGTATGCCAGCCAGGATGAATCCGGTTACTGTTTTCACTGTTTTTCGACCTGTTGTCATTTGCCTACCCTCGTATCCACACCTGCATACGGGTCATAATTCCACAAGTATTGTGCGCTAATATTCCGGGAAACGCCTCGTGCGCTTCTGGCGCCTCGCCGGCCTCAAACTGCGTCATCCGCCGTTTGCACCACGCTCGGGGTGAACTAAAGCGCATCGGAACCCTCAGGAAAAGCCCCAGGGGTGAATTCTGTGAAGCAGGCGTCACTTCACGTGGCCAATTTGCGACACAGCCGGCATTCCCTCACCCAAACGAACTAGTCACCCCATGGATCGGCAGCGGGTTCCAGCGGATGACGGCGGGATCACGGATCTGTGATGGACTCTACATTCACGCCCCTGTGAGCCACGGCCACCTGCGCTACACTAGTCGAGCAGTAATTTTCCGATTTTTCAGCCAGTTAGCTTTTCTGCTCGACGCGCCGTGCGACAGCCCGGGCAGGCCCGGGACGCAAGTCGTAGCGCCAATCACTTGATTATTGGTGGTTTTGCGACAAAGACCCTGTTTCGGCGGGTGCGCGGGGCGGTAGAATCGCCTCTTGCTGGCAGGCAGTTGTTTCTTTACGCAAAGTGCAGGAAGACGTCAGGTAGCCATGAAGCAGGATCCCCCCTTTGTATTTCGGGTAAAAGCCACACTGGTCGGGCTGGCAGCCCTGGGGCTGGCCGCCTGTGGCGGCGACGGCGTGGAGTCGGGACCTGCTCTTCCCATCGGTGACACTGCGACCTTCCAGATCATCCAGGCCAACGTGCTCGACCCCATGCCCTATGCCTGTTCCCGCTCGGGCTGCCACGAGGCCGGCGGTACCTCGGGCGGCGCCTTCAAGTTGTGGCCCAACCCGGACCCCATGACCGCCCAGGGCCAGCAGCAGTTGCTGGACAACCAGCTCTCCATGGAGGCCATGGTGAATTTCTCCAACCCGCCCCAGAGCCGGGTGTTGACCATGCCCCTGCAGGGTGACGGTGACACCCATCCCGGATCGGTGGGTTTCCCCAGCACCAGCGACATGGGCTACCAGACCATACTGATCTGGATACAGAACAGTTAAACTCTCCCCTTAAAATAACGATATAGCGACCTTCCGGACAGGCTGGCCCAGGAACAACAACACCGAAAACCCATGCGGCACCTCTTTCTGCTCATCGCTGTTCTCCTCTTTCCTCTTGCCGGGCTGGCGGCGGAAACCACGCCCCTGCGCGTGCGTCTGGCCGATCCCTTCATCGAGCTCCACGGCGGTCCGGGCAGCAGCTTCCCGGTCTACGACGTGGTGGAGCGCGGCGAGTTCATCGAGATCCTGCGCCGGCGCACCGACTGGTTCGAGATCCGCGCCACCAAGAACCGCCAGGGCTGGGTCAGGAAGGCACAACTGGAGGCTACCTTGCAGCAGGCCCAGGTGCCGCCCACCTGGCGCGACCGCCTGGTGGAGAACGTCCTCGCCGATCGCTTCCGCTTCGGCGCCGCCGGGGGGATCTTCGACGGCGAGGGCATCGTTACCATTCGCGGCGGCTATCGCACCAGTGAGCACATCTCGGTGGAAATGGCCGTTTCCACCATCACCGGCATCTTTGCCGACTCCGCGCTGATACAGGCCAACGTGATGGTGGATATCCAGGTACTCGACAGCCTGCGGCCCTTTTTTCTCATCGGCTACAGCCGCTTTCTCAACGTGCCGGACAATCTCAGTGGTGGCGGCCCGATCATCATCACCAACCGCCACAACCTGGATATGCTCCAGGCCGGCTTCGGCGTACAATGGTTTCTCACCGATCGCTTTCTCATCCGTGGTGAGCTGCTGGAACACGCCACCGTGCGTGGCAACAATCGCAGTGATCGCTTTTCCCAGTTCAACGCCGGCGTTTCCTATTTTTTCTAAGGACGTAGCACAATGCCCAGCATCCCGAAACTCAAACTCCCGCTTCTGCTTGCCGTTTTTCTCATGGCGAGCGCCGCCCAGCCTGTCCTCGCGGCGCCACCGGGCAACCGGGACATCATCACCCCGAATGTGGAGCGGCGCGAAATCCGGCAACCGCAAATCGACGTGGACGACATCGAGATTGGCGGCTTTCTCGGTCTCTACAGCGCGGAAGACTTCGGCGCCAACGCGGTGTACGGCATCTTCGGCGCCTACCATCTCACCGAGGACATCTTCATCCAGGGGACCGTGGGCTTCAGCACGGTCACCTCGGAAACCGCGGATCTGCTGGGCCAGACCATCCTCGAGGATGACGGCCTGACCTATGTAAATGTGCTGTTCGGCTACAACATCCTGCCCGGCGAGGTCTTTGCCCAGAGCGGCCGTGCCTGGACCAGCTCGGCCTATTTCGTCGCCGGACTCGGTTCCACCAAACTGAACAATGACAACAACTTTACGCTGGTGCTCGGGGGAGGACTGCGGATGGTGCCCATCGACTGGCTGGCGGTCCACATCGATTTCCGGGATCACATCTACAAGACGACGATCCTCGATATCGACAAGACCACCCACAACATCGAGCTGAGCATAGGCGCCAGTTACTTCTTCTAGACTGTTACGGAAATGTAAAACGAGGTATCAGCATGAACTTCCACAAGACTTCCCTTATCGTCCTCACCCTGCTGTTCGGGCTGCTGCTCGCCGCGCCGGCAATGGCCGTGGACGTCGGCAAGGCGGCGCCGGACTTTACCCTGGCCAGCGCCTCGGGCAAGAACCTGCGGCTGGCCGACTTTCGCGGCAAGGTGGTACTGGTCAACTTCTGGGCCACCTGGTGCGCGCCCTGCCGCAAGGAGCTGCCCTACCTGGAGGCCCTGTACAAGAAGTACAAGGGCAAGGGCTTCGTGCTGCTGGGCGTCAACGTGGACAAGAACCCGGACGTGGCGCGCGAGATGGCGGCCGAGTTCAAGGTCACCTTCCCGGTGCTGTTCGACAACCTGCAGAAGGTCAGCAAGCGCTACAAGCTCAGGGCCATGCCGAGCACGGTGATCATCGATCGCTCAGGCAAGGTGCGCTACGTGCATCTTGGTTACAAGAAGGGCTACGAAAAGAAATACGCCAAAAACATCCGCGCCCTGCTGGCCAAATAGGCCGCTGGAGAAAAGCACATGCAACCGATGAAAACCGCCCGCCCTGTCCTCGCCGCTCTCCTGCTGGCGGGGCTGGGCGGATGCGCCACGGAACCCTGGGTTCAACCCTACGAGCGCGAGTTTCTCGCCGACCCGGTGATGGCCCTGTCGCGCGACCCGGTCTACGACATGTACCTGCTGCACGTCTATGAAACGCGCGAAGCCTCCCAGGGCGGCGGCATCGGCTCCGGTGGCGGCTGCGGATGTAACTGACGAAACCAGAGCCCAACAAGAATATAATGACAACGATGTTGAAACAGGGGGTGAGGCGGGGCCGGCAACTGATGCTGGCCTTCGGCCTGCTGGTGCCCTGCATCGCCCAGGCGGCGGTGTTGCCCGAAGACCGTTCCGACATGCTCTACCACTACTACGACGGTGGTGGCGTGCGTATTTCCGGGCCGGCCCTGCTGGTGCGCAAGGGCGTGGGCGAATCCCTGTCCTTCTCCGGGCACTACTACATCGACAACGTCACCAGCGCCTCCATCGACGTGGAAATGAACGCCAGCGAGTACCGCGAGCAACGCGACGAGGTTGGTGTCGGCGTGGACTACCTGCACGAGGATACCATCCTCAGCTTCAACTACACCAACAGCACCGAGAACGACTACGACGCCAATACCTTCGCCTTCAGCCTGGCGCACGAATTCATGAACGGCATGACCACCCTCAACCTGGGCGTGTCGCGCGGTTTCGACGTGGTGGGCGACTCCACCGACGAGTCCTTTGCCGAGGACGTTGACCGCTATACCTATCACTTCGGCATCTCCCAGGTCATCACGCCGAAGATGGTCATGAACTTCGACTACGAGGTCATCACCGCCGAGGGCTTTCTCAACAATCCCTACCGCGTCGCCGTCATCAACGGCGTGCCCAACGTGCCGGAGCGCTATCCCGACAGCCGTGCCAGCCAGGCGGCGGCAGTCAGCAGCATCATCTACCTCGGCAACAGGAGTTCCATGCGCCTGTACTACCGTTTCTACAGCGACGACTGGGACATCCGCGCGCATACCATCGAGGCGGGCTACACCCACCACTACAGCGAAGACGTGCTGGCGGAATACCGCCTGCGCTACTACACCCAGTCGGACGCCTCCTTCTACGCGGACAATTTCCCCGGCATCCAGCAATACATGGCTCGCGACAAGGAACTGAGCAACTTTTACAGCTATTCCCTCGGCTTCAAGATCGAATGGGACATCTTCAGGCGCCCCAGCGCTACCTTCAAGGCGGGCAAGGTGAATTTTTCCTATAATCGTTTCAAGTTCAATTACGACAATTTCAGCAACTATGTAACTGGTGAGCCATACTCTTTCCGGGCCAACGTATTCCAGTTCTATTTCAGCCTGTTCTATTAAAACAACGCCACGCGAGAACGATCATGACCGGGATACCAAGGACACTGATGAACGCCGCACTCCTGCTGGCCCTGCTGCTGCCCCTTGCAGCCCCGGCCCAGGACCCGGCGCCCGACGCCACCCTTGACGCGGAGATCCGCACCCTGCGCCAGGAAATCATCGACATGAACAGCGAGTTGCAGGCCGCGGAACGGGACTTCCTTTTTCCCGCCAGCACCCGTTACACCGTCTTCGTCTCCATGGACACCGCCAAGCTCTTCGACCTGCGCTCGGTGGAGGTCCGCCTCGATGACCGTATCGTGGCGCACCACATCTATACCGAGCGCGAGGTCTATGCCCTGCAACGCGGCGGCATGCACCAGATATACATCGGCAGTATCGCCCCGGGGGAACACGAGCTGGTGGCCTACTTCCTCGGTACCGATCACAAGAAACGCGATTATCGCCGCGGCGTGTCGCACAAGTTCGTCAAACGCAGCAAGCCGCAGTTTACCGAACTGAAGATCACCAACATCCGCAGCCGCCGTTTGCCGGAGTTCGATGTCCGCATCTGGGAATAGGGCACACACGGGGAGCACAATCATGCGCAGCTTACGGCGGGGGAAGAAACTGGCTCTGGGCGCGGCCGCCGCGGCCCTGCTGCTCGTCGCCACGCCGGGCCAGACGCTCACCGAAGATGAGGCCGCCCTCGCCGGGCGCAAGGCCATCGACAAGCTCTACTACGGCGAGATCCTCTTTCACCTTTACCAGCAGAAACACTTCTTCGCTCTCACGGATCTGATCGTCGCCGGGCGTCATCACCCGCTGGTCTATCAGGGCGACGAGCCGGACCTGCTGCTGGCGGGCCTGGCGGTGTCCTACGGCCTCTACGATCTCGCCGAGCAACGCCTGGAACCCCTGCTCAGCGGCGAGCGGCCGCAGAAGACCCGCGACATCGCCTGGTTCTACCGCGCCAAGCTGAGCTTCCTCAAGGGCGACCTCGCCGGCGCGGAGCATGCCCTGAAACAGATCAGGGATACCCTGCCCGAGGATCGCAACAACGAGCGTTACAACCTGCTGGTGGACGTGCTGCGCGCCCAGGGCAAGCTCAAGGACGCCATCGAGGTGCTCGACGAGTTCGACGATGAGTCTCCCTGGCGCTACTACGCCTACTACAACACCGGCGTTTCGCTGATCCGTTTCGGCAAGCTGGAGGAAGGCAGCGATCTCCTCGAAGAGGTCGCCGAGCTGGAAAGCGAGGACGAGGAACTCAAGTCACTGGCCGATCGCGCCAACCTGGCGCTGGGCTATGCCTGGTTCGCAAAGGACAGGGGCGGCCCGGCGGTGCAATATTTCAGCCGCGTGCGCCTCCAGGGACCCTTCTCCAACCAGGCCCTGCTCGGCCTCGGCTGGGCCTACACCACCAACAAGGACTACCAGAAGGCGCTGGTCCCCTGGTTCGAGCTGAAGAAGCGCCATGCCATCGATCCCAGCGTGCAGGAGTCCCTCATCACCATCCCGCATGTCATCGAGCGCATTGGCAAGCCGGAACTGGCCATCAGTCACTACGAGAAGGCCATCGCCACGCTGGAGATGGCCCTGACCCGGCTCGACAACGTCATCCTGCGCGTGCGCTCCGGCGAGTTCCTGCGCGCCCTGCGCCCCCAGGTGGTGGACGACGAGTCGGACGCGCGCTGGGAACTCGACGAGCTGCCTGACAGCGACGCCGCACCCTATATCACGCAACTGCTCACCAGCGACGCCTTCCAGCAGGCCTTCGAGGACTTCCGCACCCTGCTCTACCTCGATTACGTCCTCAAGCGTTGGGAGGAACGCCTGCCCACGTTCATGACTGCCGTGGAGACCCGGGAGCGTGCCTACCGGGAAACCTCGCAACGCATCGCCGGGCTTGGCCTGGACGCGCGCGCCGCGCGTATCAACCGCGCCTGGCAGGGCCTCGGCGAACGCTTCGATGCCATAGCCGCGCAGGAAACGACTCGCGCCATGGAGCTCGCCTCGGTGGAAGAGGCAGGGGTCCTGGCTCGCCTCGCCGGGCTCGAGCAACGCGTGCGTGCCCGGCAACCGGCCACCCCCGAGGCCCAGGCGCTGCTCGACCGTATTCGCGTGCTGCGCGGGCAGATCCGCTGGAACGTCATGCGCGACTTTGCCCCGCGCCTGTGGGCGGCGCGCCTGCAACAACAGGAACTGGCGCAGCAACTGGCGGAACTCAACCGCGTGCACTCGGAGATCAACGGTGTCCAGGCCACCGCCACCGGCACCTTCTCCGGTTTCCAGCCGCGCTTCCAGGCACTGGAGACTCGCCTGCGTGGGCTGTCGCCGCGGCTGGCGGGCGCCATTTCCCGCCAGGAGGCCCGCCTGCAGGCCCTTGCCGTGGCCGAGCTCAACCGCCGCCGCAACATCCTGCAACAGCAGATCGCCCGCGCGCGCTTCTCCATGGTGCGCCTCTACGACCAGCTCTACCGTCCCGGCGGTGGGCCGCGACCGGCGCCCGCCGAGCCCGCCCCGACAAGCCAGGAACCCGGAGCCACGGCACCGGCCGAAGCCGCGCCCGACACCGCACCCGATGCCGCCACGCCGGTGGAGGAACCCGCCGTGTCGGGGGGCGGCTGACGCACCACCCGGCGGACCGGATCAAAAAAGCCGCGCAATGCGCGGCTTTTTCGTTGCGGTTTCGGCCGCCCCTAGAAGGGGATGTCGTCGTCGAACTCGCCTGCGCCCATGGCGGCCGGTTCCGCCGCCGGCTCGGGACGGCTGGCCGGCGCGCTGTCGAAGCCGGCACTGCCACCGCCGCGGGAGTCCAGCATTTGCATTTCGTTGGCGATGATCTCGGTGGTATAGCGATCCTGGCCGTTCTTGTCCTGCCACTTGCGCGTCTGCAGTTTCCCCTCCACGTAGATCTTCGAACCCTTCTTGAGGTACTCGCCGACGATCTCGGCCAGGCGGCGATAGAAGACCACGCGATGCCATTCGGTGCGTTCCTGCTGTTCGCCGGTGTTCTTGTCCTTCCAGGACTCCGAGGTGGCCATGGTGACGTTGCACACCGCGCCGCCGTTGGACATGTAGCGCACCTCCGGATCCTGTCCCAGATTGCCAATCAGTATTACCTTGTTCACTCCCCGTGCCATGTAGCAGTTCTCCGTGTCTGATATTTCGCTTATGTAAGTGTGGCAGCGCCCACCTTAGCACAAAGCGGCCGTGCGGCGAACCGCCGCCGCCCAGCATAAGCTGCTTTCAAGCCATTGACTTTCAAGACGAATTTTCAGGATGTTTTGCCAAACAAGCACTTAAGGGACAGCGGCGGCGTGTCCCCCGCAGGTGCTCAGGCGGGCGCCAGATCCGCGAGCGCCGCCTCGTCGAGCAGGGCATTGTCCACCTTGAGATAGGCCACGCCGTCCTCGGCGATGACCACCGCCTCGGCCACCCCCGGCACCGCGCCGAGACGCCGCGCGAGGGCCTCGGCGGCCTGCCGGTCGCCCACCGCCACGCGCAGCAGGCGGCTGCTGAGATAGGCGGGCTGACGCATGGTGGCGGCCAGCAGCAACCAGATCCCCGCCAGCAGGGCATTGACGTAGAACACCGCCTCGAGTCCCCAGTGCCCATACAGGGCGCCGGCCATGAGCCCGCCGAGGAAGATGCCGATGAACTGGGAACTGGAGAAGGCGCCCATGGCGGTGCCCTTGTGGGCCGCGGGGGCGAACTTGGCCACCAGCGAGGGCAGGCTCGCCTCCAGCAGGTTGAAGGCCGCGAAGAACAACAGCAGCAGGACCACCACCCCGGCGAGACTCACGTGCCACAGGGCGAGGCCCAGCGAGGCGACACCCAGGGCCAGTACGGCGCCAACGAGACTCTGCTTGAGACGCCGGCGACGCTCCGCCATCACCAACAGGGGGACGATGGCGGCCATGGAGACCAGCAGGACGGGCAGGTACACCAGCCAGTGACGCGCCTCCCCCACGCCGAGTGCGTCGCGCAGGATGTAGGGCAACATGAGGAAACTGGCGGTGAAGATGGTATGCAGGATGAGGATCCCCGCATCGAGGCGCAACAACTGGCTGTCCATGAGTGCGCTGCGCAGCCAGCCCAGCTCCACCTCGGCGTCGCGGTGGAAACGCTGGCTCACCGGCTCCGGCACCCACAGCCAGGCGATGAGGATCCCCAGCAGCGCCAGCACCACGGTGATACCAAAGATCCACGGGCCACCCCAGGCGCTGTACACGATGGGACCCAGCACCAGGCCCAGGGACACCGCCATGCCGATGCTCATGCCGATGATGGCCATCACCTTCATGCGGTGCTCCTCGCGGGTGAGATCCGCCGCCAGGGCCATCATGGCACTGGCCACCGCCCCGGCCCCCTGGACGAAGCGCCCGAGGATCACCCACCACAGGTTGTCGGCCAGCGCGGCGATCAGGCTGCCGAGGGCGAAAACCAGCAGGCCGCCGATGATCACCGGCTTGCGGCCGATGCGATCGGACAGGGCGCCCATGGGGATCTGCATGAGCCCCTGGGAGAGCCCGTGGATCCCCGCCGCCAGCCCGGCGAGGAAGGGCGTGTAGGCCTCCAGCAGCTCGGCATACAGGGCGATGACGGGCAGCAGCATGAATAAGCCCACCATGCGCACGCCAAAGATACTGGCCAGGGACAGGGCGGCGCGGCGCTCGGTGGCTGTCATGGAAAAAGACGACATGGGGCTCGGGAACCTTAAGGGAGGCTTAAACCGCGACGCGTGGACAGGGGCGTTCTGACAAGGCTGTGTACTCCAAATCTGAATACAACAGGGGATACGGGACTTTGGCATCCCTGTCGCAGGCGGAGTATATTAGCAGGTTAGGCCGGCAAACGAAAAAATCATGGACACCATACACATCCGTGGGGCGCGCACCCACAACCTGCAGAACATCGATCTCGACCTGCCCCGCGACCGTCTCATCGTCATCACCGGGCTGTCCGGTTCGGGCAAGTCCTCGCTGGCCTTCGACACCATCTACGCCGAGGGCCAGCGCCGTTACGTGGAATCGCTGTCGGCCTACGCGCGCCAGTTCCTGTCCATGATGGAAAAACCCGACGTGGAACACATCGAGGGCCTGTCGCCGGCCATCTCCATCGAGCAGAAATCCACCTCGCACAATCCGCGTTCCACGGTGGGCACCATCACCGAGATCTACGACTACCTGCGCCTGCTGTATGCGCGCGCCGGGGAGCCCCGCTGCCCGGAACACGATATCGTGCTCGATGCCCAGACCATCAGCCAGATGGTGGACCAGGTCCTCGCCCTGCCCGAGGGAACGAAACTCATGCTGCTCGCACCGGTGATCGAAAACCGCAAGGGCGAGCACGAGAAGATCCTCGAATCCCTGCGCGGCAGCGGCTTCGTGCGCGCGCGCGTGGACGGCGAGATCATGGAACTGGACCAGGTACCGAAACTGGATCTGCGGCGCAAGCACACCATCGAGGCGGTCATCGATCGCTTCAAGGTGCGTGACGACATCCAGACGCGGCTCGCCGATTCCTTCGAGACGGCGATTACACTGAGCGACGGCATCGCGCGCATCGCCTTCATGGACGGCGGCGCCGAGGACATGGTGTTCTCCGCCCGCTACGCCTGCCCCGTCTGCGGCTATGCCATCAGCGAACTGGAACCGCGCCTGTTCTCCTTCAACAATCCCGCCGGCGCCTGTCCCTCCTGCGACGGCCTCGGCGTGCGCCAGTTCTTCGATCCCCAGCGCGTCGTCATCCAGCCCGACGTGTCGCTGGCCAGCGGCGCCATCCGCGGCTGGGACCGGCGCAATGCCTACTACTTCCAGATGCTGACCTCGCTGGCGCGTCACTACGGCTTCGACATCGACACGCCCTTCAGCGAACTGCCCGACGAGATCCGCGAGGTGATCCTCTACGGCAGCGGCGAGGAGACCATCGAGTTTACCTACTACAGCGACCGCGGCCGCTCCAGCACCCGGGTGATGCCCTTCGAGGGCGTGCTACCCAACATGCAGCGCCGCTATCGCGAAACCGAATCCAACGTGGTGCGCGAGGAGCTTGGCAAGTTTCTCAGTTCACAACCCTGTCCCGACTGCAACGGCACGCGCCTCAACCATGCCGCACGCCATGTCTTCATCGAAGACCATTCCCTGCCGCAGATCACCGCCATGGCCATTGACCATGCGCATGACTTCTTCGCCCGCCTGCAACTGCCCGGGCGGCGCGGCGAGATCGCGCGCAAGATCGTCAAGGAGATCAGCCAGCGCCTGGACTTTCTCGTCAACGTCGGCCTCGACTACCTGACCCTGGATCGCAGCGCCGATACCCTTTCCGGCGGCGAGGCGCAACGCATCCGCCTGGCCAGCCAGATCGGCGCGGGCCTGGTGGGCGTCATGTACATCCTCGACGAGCCCTCCATCGGCCTGCATCAGCGCGACAACACGCGCCTGCTCAACACCCTCACCTACCTCCGCGATCTCGGCAACACCGTCATCGTCGTGGAACACGACGAGGAGGCCATTCTCAGCGCCGACCACGTGGTGGACATCGGCCCCGGCGCCGGAGTGCATGGCGGACGTATCGTCGCCCAGGGCACGCCGCGGGAGATCATGGACAACCCGGCCTCGCTCACCGGCCAGTACCTCAGCGGCAACAAGCGTATTGCCGTGCCGGCACAACGCACGCCCAACGATCCCGCGCGCCAGATCGGCATCCGCGGCGCGCGCGGCAACAACCTCCGCGCCGTGGACGCGGACATCCCCGTCGGCCTCATGACCGCCATCACCGGCGTCTCCGGTTCCGGCAAGTCCACGCTCATCAACGACACCCTCTATCCCCACGCCGCCAACCTGCTCAACGGTGCCTCGCTGGAGTCGGCGCCGGTGGACGAGATCCTCGGCCTCGAACACTGCGACAAGGTGGTGGACATCGATCAGAGCCCCATCGGCCGCACGCCGCGCTCCAACCCGGCGACCTACACCGGCCTGTTCACGCCCATTCGCGAACTGTTTGCCGGTACGCCCGAGGCCCGTGCGCGCGGCTACAGCCCCGGGCGCTTCAGTTTCAACGTCAAGGGGGGACGCTGCGAGGCCTGCCAGGGCGATGGCGTCATCAAGGTGGAGATGCACTTCCTGCCGGACATCTACGTGCCCTGCGACGTGTGCAAGGGCAAGCGCTACAACCGCGAGACCCTGGAGATCCGCTACAAGGGCAGGAACATCCACGAGGTGCTGGAAATGACCGTGGAGGATGCGCTGCCCTTCTTCGACGCCATCCCGCCGGTGAAACGCAAGCTACAGACGCTGATGGACGTGGGCCTGAGCTACATCAAGCTGGGCCAGAACGCCACCACCCTGTCCGGCGGCGAGGCCCAGCGCGTCAAGCTGTCGCGCGAACTGTCCAAGCGCGATACCGGCAACACCCTCTACATCCTCGACGAACCCACCACCGGCCTGCACTTCCACGACATCGAGCAACTGCTCGCCGTGCTGCACCGCCTGCGCGACCACGGCAATACCGTGGTGGTCATCGAACACAACCTGGATGTCATCAAGACCGCCGATTGGATCATCGATCTCGGACCGGAGGGCGGCGACAAGGGCGGCACCGTCGTCTTCGCCGGCACCCCGGAGGCCATTGCCGAGTTCCCGGACTCCCATACCGGCCGCTATCTCAAGCCGGCACTCGCCCCGCCCGATGCCGGCACGCGCCGGCGCGCCTGAAACCGAATACCGCTATTATTCATGAACGCCACGCCGGCCGATGCCTGCGCAGAGTCCGCAGCCCGGCAAGGAACATAACCAACCCCGGTATGAGATAAAGAAACACGGTGGCCGATGCGAGGAAATAGTAGCTCTTCGAATGGGCCATGAGCAAAAACCCGGCGAAGATATTGACCGCGCCACTGAGGCACCAGGCTACACCCAAGCCGAGCAATACAAAGCTGAATACATACATTACGCGTGAAGGGACAAAACCGGCCGCCAGCACACTTCCCCACCTGCGACGCAGCATCACCAGACCCATACTGCCAACCGGGATCAATACACCCGGAAACAGCAACGCCAGAACATTGTCACCTCCATCCGCCGCCGTCATGGCTGCCGGAAAGATGAAGATATAACCTAGAACAACCATTCCTAGCGCCAGCCCCCTGGCGACCCTCAGGAGCAGGTACCGTGCCCTGTCAGTACGCATCCCTCCCATCCCTGTACCGTTCAGTCGACGATTTCATCTAAACCGCTCACCTTTGTCCATATTATTTCCGAATTGGAAAGCAGAAAGCAAAAAAGTTTTCCGGTCTTTCTCCAGGCAGTGTTATCCATTGCACACTGACGAGATGGATATCATAACCTGGCGCATTGGCATCGAGATGCAGGATATTGTAGCCCGCATGGGTGCGCAGGGTGATGGCCTCGCGCTCCAGGGTGTCGTCGAGGCAGAGTTCATTGTCGCCGGCGGTGCGCAGGCGGTTCTGCGCCGGGTTGCGGCTGGTCACCGGGCTGGGGC
>JALTLF010000067.1 GCA_027005735.1 Chromatiales bacterium
CCGAGATGGTCATGCCGGGTGACAACGTCAAGATGACGGTGACCCTGATTGCCCCCATCGCCATGGAAGAGGGCCTGCGCTTCGCCATCCGCGAAGGCGGCCGTACCGTCGGCGCCGGCGTGGTATCGAAAATTATTGAATAATTTTCGCGCAGGGCCGGGCATGTCGTCCGGCCCTGAACTGAATTTATCAAGGTAAAAGTTAATGGCAAAAAACCAGAACATCCGGATTCGTCTCAAGGCGTTTGATCATCGTCTCATTGATCAATCGGCAAAGGAGATCGTGGAGACCGCCCGGCGTACCGGTGCGCAGGTCCGTGGTCCCATTCCGCTGCCGACACGTAACGAGCGTTACACGATCCTGATCTCGCCGCACGTCAACAAGGACGCGCGTGATCAGTACGAAATCCGTACGCACAAGCGCCTGATGGATATCGTGCAGCCGACGGACAAGACCGTCGATGCGCTGATGAAGCTGGATCTGGCCGCCGGTGTCGATGTTCAGATCAAACTGCAGTAAGGCAGCTGGTCAGACAACAGAAATTCAGGAAGCAGAGAAATGACTATTGGCATACTGGGTCGCAAACTTGGCATGAGCCGCGTCTTCACCGAAGACGGCGTTTCGCAGCCGGTGACCGTCATCGAAGTCCTGCCGAACCGCGTCACGCAACTCAAGACCGCGGACAAGGATGGCTACCGCGCCATCCAGGTCACCACCGGCAGTCGCAAGGCCAATCGCCTGACGAAGCCCGAGGCCGGCCACTTCGCCAAGAACGGCGTCGAGGCCGGGCGCCTGTTGAAGGAGTTCCGTCTTTCCGAAGGCGAGGGTGAAGACCTGGAGCCGGGCAGCGAGATCAAGGTGGATATCTTCGAGGCCGGTCAGAAGGTGGACGTCAGCGGCACCAGTATCGGCAAGGGGTTTGCCGGTGGCGTGAAGCGCCACAACTTCCACATGCAGGATGCCACGCACGGCAACTCCCTGTCCCATCGCGCGCCGGGCTCTATCGGTCAGAACCAGACGCCGGGCCGCGTATTCAAGGGCAAGAAGATGGCGGGGCACATGGGTAATGTCGCACGCACCATGCAGAACCTGGAAGTCGTGCGCGTCGATGTGGAGCGCAACCTGCTGCTGGTCAAGGGTGCGGTACCGGGTGCGCGCGGCGGTGACGTCGTCGTTCGCCCGGCAGTAAAGGCAAAGGGGTAAACAATGGAACTCAGTTTGACGACCGCGACGGGCAAGGCCTCCAGGAAGACCGTAGAGGTTTCGGATGCCGCCTTTGGGCGCGATTACAACGAGGCGCTGATCCACCAGGTGGTGACGGCCTACCTTGCCGGTGGCCGTGCCGGCACGCGGGCGCACAAGAATCGCGCCGCGGTTCGCGGTGGTGGTGCCAAGCCGTGGCGCCAGAAGGGCACCGGCCGTGCACGCGCCGGTACCATTCGCAGCCCCCTGTGGCGCACCGGTGGCAAGACCTTTGCGGCAAAACCGCAGGACTGGTCGCAGAAGGTCAACCGCAAGCAGTATCGCGCCGCCATCTCCTCCATCCTGTCCGAACTGGCACGCCAGGATCGCCTCATGGTGATGGATGATTTCAAGGTCAGCGCGCCGAAGACGAAGGAACTGGCCGAGCAGCTGAAGAAGCTGGCCGTCGACAACGTGCTCATCGTCGTCGATGAAATGGACGAGAACCTGTGGCTCGCCGCGCGCAACCTGCACAAGGTCGGGCTGACCGAGGCCGGTGCCGTGGATCCCGTCCTGCTGGTCAAGCACGACAAGGTGATCATCACGGTCGCCGCCGTGAAAAAGTTAGAGGAGATGCTGGCATGAACCAGGAGCGCCTGATGAAAGTACTGCTGGAGCCCGTCATCTCCGAGAAGAGCACGCTGGCCGCGGATGCGAACAACCAGTTCGTTTTCAAGGTCCTGCCGGATGCCACCAAGCCCGAGATCAGAAAGGCGGTGGAATTGATGTTCGACGTGAAGGTCGAAAGGGTCCAGGTCAGCAATATGACCGGCAAGACCAAGATGCATCGCTGGGTGCGCGGCAAGCGCAAGGACTGGAAGAAGGCCTATGTGCGTCTTGCCGAAGGTCATGATATCAACTTCGCCGGAACCGAATGAGTCGACTGGCGCGGAAACAGGATTAAAGGGTTACAGGCATGGCAGTCATCAAATCAAAACCGACTTCGGCGGGTCGTCGCTTCGTCGTACGCGTAGTCAACGCGGACTTGCACAAGGGCAAGCCCTATGCGCCGTTGCTGGAGAAGCAGTCGAAGACGGGCGGGCGAAACAATGCCGGTCGTATCACCACGCGTCACCGCGGCGGCGGGCACAAGCAGCACTACCGCATCATCGACTTCCGTCGTAACAAGGACGGCATCCCCGCGGTGGTCGAGCGCTTGGAGTACGATCCCAATCGTACCGCGCACATCGCCCTGCTCAAGTATGCCGATGGCGAACGTCGTTACATCATTGCGCCGCAGGGTGTGGCTGCTGGCAGCGAACTGATGTCGGGCGTGGATGCGCCCATCCAGGCCGGTAACTGTCTGCCCCTGCGCAACATCCCCGTGGGTACCACGGTGCACTGCGTGGAACTCAAGCCCGGCAAGGGTGCGCAGATCGCCCGCAGTGCGGGCACCTCGGTACAGTTGGTCGCCCGCGAGGGTCAGCATGCCACCCTGCGCCTGCGCTCCGGCGAAATGCGCAAGGTGCCGGCGGAATGTCGCGCCACCATTGGCGAGGTGAGCAACTCCGAGCACAACCTGCGCAAGCTGGGCAAGGCCGGCGCCAAGCGCTGGCGCGGCGTGCGCCCGACGGTACGCGGTGTCGCCATGAATCCGGTCGATCATCCCCACGGTGGTGGTGAAGGCCGTACTTCGGGTGGTCGCCACCCGGTCAGCCCCTGGGGCATGCCAACCAAGGGTTACAAGACGCGCAAGAACAAGCGTACCAACAACATGATCGTTCGTCGTCGTACGAAGAAATAGACATTAACTTACACATACAGAGAGTGAACCAAAGTGCCACGCTCAGTTAAAAAAGGCCCATTCGTCGATCTTCATCTCATGAAGAAGGTCGCGGCCGCGCAGGAATCACAAGCCAAGAAGCCGATCAAGACCTGGTCACGTCGGTCCATGATCGTGCCCGACATGATCGGCCTGACCATTGCCGTCCACAACGGTCGTCAGCACGTGCCGGTTCTCATTTCCGAGAACATGATCGGCCACAAGCTGGGTGAGTTTGCGCCGACGCGCACCTACCGCGGTCACGTTGCCGACAAGAAGGCGAGGTAAGGGGTAAACGATGGAAACTTCCGCAGTCCTGAGACACGTACGAATTTCGCCGCAGAAGGCCCGCCTGGTGGCGGATCAGATCCGTGGCAAGAACGTTGAGAGCGCCCTCGAGCTTCTGACGTACAGCCCGAAGAAGGCCGCGCACATCATCAAGAAGGTGCTCGAGTCGGCCATTGCCAACGCCGAGCACAACAATGGCGCCGACGTGGACGAGCTCAAGGTGGCGCGTATCTTTGTCGACCAGGGGCGTACCCTGCGCCGCTGGCGTCCGCGTGCCAAGGGTCGCGTCAACCATATTATCAAGCGCACCAGTCACATTACCGTGACTGTGGCTGATGACTGAGAGAGAAGACTATGGGTCAGAAAGTACATCCGACAGGTATGCGCCTTGGCATCGTCAAGGACTATTCCTCGCGCTGGTATGCGGAGGCGAAGGACTATGCCGACTACCTGAACAATGACATCGAGGTGCGCAATTACCTCAAGAAGAAACTGGCCCAGGCGTCCGTTTCGAGGATCACCATTGAGCGCACCGCCGGCAAGGCGAACCTAACCATCTTTACGGCTCGTCCCGGCCTCGTCATTGGTAAGAAGGGTGAGGATATCGAGAAGCTGCGCGTTGAAGTGGCCAGCATGATGGGCCTCAACCGCGTGCACATCAATATCGAGGAAATCCGCAAGCCGGAACTGGATGCGCAGCTGGTCGCCGAGAGCGTGGCCCAGCAGCTGGAACGCCGCATCATGTTCCGCCGCGCCATGAAGCGTGCGGTTTCCAATTCCATGCGTCTCGGCGCGCAGGGCGTGAAGATCAATGTTGCCGGCCGCCTGAACGGTGCCGAGATCGCGCGCAGCGAATGGTATCGCGAGGGCCGTGTGCCGCTGCACACGCTGCGTGCCGACATCGACTACGGCTTTGCCGAGGCCCGCACCACCTACGGCATCATCGGTGTCAAGGTGTGGATCTTCAAGGGTGAAGTCATTGGCCCACAGGAAGAAGCTGAAGCCGCCGCGGCCAGCTAGTTTGGGAGTTGAAGAAAAATGCTGCAGCCTAAGCGCACGAAATTTCGCAAACAGCAAAAGGGCCGTAACCGTGGCCTGGCAGTCCGCGGTAGCAAGGTCAGTTTTGGTGAATATGGACTCAAGGCCACGACCCGCGGGCGTATTACCGCGCGCCAGATCGAGGCGGCACGTCGCGCCATGACGCGTCACATCAAGCGTGGCGGCAAGATCTGGATCCGGATCTTCCCCGACAAGCCTATCACCCAGAAGCCGCTGGAAGTACGCCAGGGCAAGGGCAAAGGTAGCGTGGAATACTGGGTCGCCCAGATCCAGCCGGGTCGTATGTTGTATGAAATGGAAGGTGTCTCCGAGGAAATTGCCCGCGAGGCCTTCCGTCTGGCAGCGGCGAAACTGCCGGTGCAGACAACCTTTGTTACGCGGACGGTACAGTGATGAATGCCAACGAATTGAGACAGAAGAGCGTTGAGGAACTCAACGCCGAACTGATGAACCTGCTCAAGGAGCAGTTCAATCTGCGTATGCAGAAGGGCACCGACCAGGGTGTGCGTCCGCATCAGTTCAAGGAAGTGCGGCGCAACATCGCCCGCATCAAGACCATCCTGAATGAGAAAGCAGGTAGTGCAGAATGAGTGAGGAAGCGAAGATCGAGCGCAAGATCGTCGGGCGCGTGATTAGCAACAAGGCGGACAAGACCATCACGGTGCTTGTTGAACGCAAGGTGGCGCACCCCGTCTATGGCAAGTACGTCAAGCGTTCCACCAAGCTGCATGCGCACGACGAGAACAATGAGTGCAACGAGGGTGATACCGTTGCCGTGGCTTCCTGTCGCCCGCTTTCCAAGACCAAGTCCTGGCGCCTGGTCGAGATCATCGAGCGCGCTTCCGGCGTGTAACCAAAGGCAGTATTCGGAGTTTAGTCATGATTCAGATGCAAACCATCCTGGATGTCGCCGACAACAGCGGAGCGCGTCGCGTACAGTGCATCAAGGTGCTGGGCGGATCCAAGCGCCGCTATGCCGGTATTGGCGACATCATCAAGGTCAGTATCAAGGAAGCAATTCCGCGTGGCCGCGTCAAGAAAGGCGATATCTACAACGCCGTCGTCGTGCGTACCCGCAAGGGCGTCCGTCGCCAGGATGGTTCGCTGATCCGTTTTGACGGCAACGCCGTGGCACTGCTCAACCAGCAGTTGCAGCCGATTGGCACGCGTATCTTTGGGCCGGTCACGCGCGAACTGCGTACCGAGAAATTTATGAAGATTATCTCGCTTGCACCCGAAGTGCTCTAAGCGGAGTGAATGCAATGAACAAGATTCGTAAAGGCGATGACGTTATCGTCCTGACAGGCAAGGACAAGGGCAAGCGTGGCACCGTCGTGCGCGTGATTGCCGAAGATGACCGCGTCGTGGTTGAAAACGTAAACATGGTCAAAAAGCACCAGAAGCCCAATCCGTCCATGAACGTGCCGGGCGGCATCATCGAGAAGGAAATGCCGATTCATATCTCCAATGTCGCGCTCTTCAATCCGGCGACGGGCAAGGCGGATCGAGTTGGTTTCAAGGTGCTGGAAGACGGCCGCAAGGTTCGCGTTTTCAAGTCTAACGGTGAAGTGCTCGACGCCTGAGGGCGGAGCGACTGGGATAACAGGTATCAGCAATGGCCAGGTTACAGGAATATTATCGGGACACAGTTGTCAAGCAACTGATGGACAAGTTCGGTTACAAGAGCGTCATGCAAGTGCCGCGCATCACCAAGATCACGCTCAACATGGGCGTGGGTGAAGCGCTCAGCGACAAGAAGGTGCTCGAGCACGCCATGGACGACATGGCGAAGATCTCCGGCCAGCGCCCGATCGTTTGTCGCGCGCGTAAATCGGTCGCCGGTTTCAAGGTGCGCGAGGGCTGGCCCATCGGTTGCAAGGTCACCCTGCGCAAGCAGCGCATGTACGAGTTTCTCGATCGTCTGATCAGTATCGCTATCCCGCGCGTGCGTGATTTTCGCGGTCTGAATCCGAAGTCCTTCGATGGTCGCGGCAACTACAGCATGGGCGTGCGTGAGCAGATCATTTTCCCGGAGATCGAGTACGACAAGATCGATGCACTCCGCGGCATGGACATTACCGTAACCACGACTGCGCAGACCGATGAAGAAGGACGCGCGCTGTTGGAAGCATTCAATTTCCCGTTGAAGGGTTAAAGAGGAAATATCGTATGGCCAAGGTCAGCATGATGGAGCGCGAGAAAAAGCGTATCAAGACGGTAAAGAAGTACGCAAAGAAGCGCGCCGAGCTCAAGGCAATTATCAACAATCCGAATTCTTCCTATGAAGAGCGGATGGAAGCACAGCACAAACTGCAGAAACTGCCGCGTAACGCCAGCCCGGTTCGGGTTCAGCGTCGTTGCCGCGTTACCGGCCGTCCGCACGCCGTGTATCGCAAGTTTGGCCTGTGTCGTAACAAGCTGCGTGAGACCGCCATGCGGGGTGAAGTCCCGGGTCTGCACAAGGCCAGCTGGTAAGCAGGAGAACTGAATTATGATGACCGATCCCATCGCAGACATGCTGACCCGCATCCGCAATGCCCTGGCAGCGGAGAAGAAGACCGTCAGCATGCCTTCGTCCAAGGCCAAGGTCGCCATTGCCGAAGTGCTCAAGTCCGAGGGCTATATCCTGGGCTACGAAGTGAGCGAGGACGCCGGCAAGCGTACCCTGACCATCGAGCTCAAGTACTACGAAGGCAAGCCGGTTATCGACATGCTCAAGCGTGTCAGCCGTCCGGGCCTGCGTATCTTCAAGGGCAAGGACGAGTTGCCGAAGGTCATGGGTGGCCTGGGTATCGCTATTGTTTCGACTTCTTCCGGTGTGATGACCGACCGCGCTGCGCGCAAGGCCGGGCACGGCGGCGAAGTCCTGTGCTACGTTCAGTAGGGGTAAACGCGTCATGGCAAGATTAACTCCTTTGACTATCCCCTCTGGTGTGGATGTCAGCATCAGCGGCCAGTCGATCAAGATCAAGGGCAGCAAGGGCGATCTCTCCAGCGAGCTTCACCCGGCCGTCGAGGTTGAGACGAAAGAAAATGAAATCGTCTTTGCCGCGCGTGAAGGTGCCGACAATGGCGCCGCCTTCGCGGGTACGGCGCGGGCCATCGTGCGTAACATGCTGCTTGGGGTCACTGAGGGCTTCGAGAAGAAGCTCGAGCTGGTCGGCGTCGGTTATCGCGCGCAGGCCCAGGGCAAGACCCTGAACCTGACGCTGGGTTTCTCGCATCCGGTCAACTACAGCGTGCCCGAGGGTGTGACCGTCGAGACGCCGAGCCAGACCGAGGTGGTGGTCAAGGGTATCGACAAGCAGAAGGTTGGCCAGGTGGCGGCGGAAATCCGCGCCTATCGTCCTCCGGAGCCGTACAAGGGCAAGGGCGTGAAGTATGCGGACGAGCACATCGTGCGCAAAGATGCCAAGAAGAAATAGGGCAGGTAGAGCAAATGGATAAGAAAGCGAAACGCTTGCGCCGCGCGCGCCGCACGCGGGCGAAAATCAGCGAACTGGGTATCCAGCGTCTGTGCGTACATCGCACGCCGCGGCATATCTACGCGCAGGTGATCTCGGCCGAGGGTGACAAGGTTCTGGCAAGCGCCTCGACCCTGCAGGCCGAAGTAAAGGGCAAGGTCAAATCGACGGGCAATGTCGAGGCCGCGGCCGAAGTTGGCCGGCTGATCGCCGAGAAGGCGAAATCCGCCGGTATCAGCAAGGTGGCATTCGATCGTTCCGGTTTCAAGTATCACGGTCGGCTCAAGGCGCTAGCGGATGCTGCGCGCGAAGCCGGTCTGGAATTCTAAGGGCACAGTTATGGCAGCAGTGGACAGTTCACAGAGCACGGACGGCCTGCAGGAACGCCTGGTCGCGGTACGCCGCGTCGCCAAGGTGGTCAAGGGTGGTCGTATCTTCGGATTCTCGGCCCTCACCGTCGTCGGTGATGGCAATGGCAAGGTCGGTTTCGGTACCGGCAAGGCCCGCGAAGTACCGGTCGCCATCCAGAAGGCGATGGAGGCTGCGCGCAAGAACATGGTTACCGTCGAACTCAAGGAGGGTACCCTGCAGTACCCGATCACCTCGACGCACGGCGCGGCCAAGGTCTACATGCAGCCCGCCTCCGAGGGTACCGGCGTCATCGCCGGCGGCCCCATGCGTGCCGTATTCGACGTCGTCGGCGTGCACAACGTGCTGGCCAAGTGCATTGGTTCCAACAACCCCATCAACGTGGTGCGCGCGACCATCAAGGGGCTGGGCGGGATGTTTTCTCCGGAGAAGATTGCCGCCAAGCGGGGCAAGAAAGTCGAAGAAATTCTGGACTAAGACCATGGCAGACAAAAAGACAGTCAAAGTGACCCTGGTGCGTTCCACCAACGGTCGCCTCAAGTCCCACAAGGCCTGTGTTGCCGGTCTGGGTATTCGCCGCATGCACCACACCGTGGAAGTCGAAGATACGCCTTCCGTTCGCGGCATGATCAACAAGGTCAGCTACATGCTGAAGGTCGAGGAGAATTGAGCATGCGTCTTAATACACTCAAGCCCGGCAAGGGCGCCAAGCGCGATGCCAAGCGGGTGGGCCGAGGCATTGGTTCGGGCCTGGGCAAGACTGCCGGGCGCGGCCACAAGGGTCAGAAGTCCCGTTCGGGGGGCTTCCACAAGACTGGTTTCGAAGGCGGCCAGATGCCCTTGCAGCGTCGTCTGCCCAAGGTCGGCTTCCGTTCCCGCAAGGCCATGGTGACCGCGGAGATCCGTCTCCATGAACTGGCAAAGGTCGAGGGCGAGGTGGCGGATCTGCCGGCGCTCAAGGCGGCCAATATCGTCAACCAGAATGTTCGCTATGCGCGCGTCATGAAGTCGGGTGAAATCAACCGCGCCGTGACCGTGCGCGGCCTCGGTGTCACGCCGGGCGCGCGCGCCGCGATTGAAGCCGCTGGCGGCAAGGTCGAGGACTAAATTGGCCGGTCCCAACTCAGCCATTGCGGGTGCGATGCAGGCGGGGCGCTTCACCGAGCTTCGCCAGCGCATCTTTTTCCTCATCGGCGCCCTGCTGGTGTTCCGCATTGGGACCTTTATCCCGGTGCCGGGGATCAACCCGGACAAGCTGGAGGCCCTGTTCAAGGCCCAGGAAGGGACCATCCTCGACCTGATGGGTATTTTCACCGGCGGCGCGCTGGAACGCATGTCGGTGTTTGCGCTCGGCGTGATGCCTTATATCTCGGCATCCATCATCATCCAGCTGCTGACCAAGGTGCATCCAAAACTGGAGCAGCTTAGCAAGGAAGGCGCTGCGGGCAAGCGCAAGATCACGCAGTACACGCGTATCTCGACCCTGGCGCTGGCGGCCTTCCAGGCGGTGGGCGTGGCCGTGGCGCTGTCGCGGCAGGACGGCCTCCTGCTCATCGACAAGCCGACCTTTTATTTCACCACGGTGGTGACCCTGGTGACGGGAACCATGTTCCTCATGTGGCTGGGTGAGCAGATCACCGAGCGGGGCATAGGCAACGGTATCTCGATGCTGATCTTCGCCGGTATCGTCGCCGGTCTGCCTTCGGCCATCGCCGGGGTGCTGGAGTCGGCGCGTACCGGCCTGCTCAGCCCGGGCTTCATGCTCGGTCTGATCATCCTCGCGGTACTGGTTATCGCCTTCGTGGTTTTCATGGAGCGCGGCCAGCGGCGTATCTCGGTGACCTATGCCAAGCGGCAGCAGGGGCGGCGCATGTATGCGGCGCAAAGCAGTCACCTGCCGCTGAAGGTGAACATGGCGGGCGTCATCCCGCCCATTTTTGCCTCGAGCATCATCCTGTTTCCGGCCACCATGATGGGCTGGTTCGGTGATGCCGAGGGCATGGGCTGGCTACAGGACATCGCCGCGACGCTATCCCCGGGGCAGCCGATTTATATCCTGCTGTATGCGGCGGCAATTATATTTTTCTGCTTTTTCTACACGGCGCTGGTGTTCAACCCCCGTGAAACGGCAGACAACCTGAAGCGTTCCGGCGCCTTCATCCCGGGGATACGCCCGGGTGAGCAGACGGCCCGCTATATCGACACGATCCTGGGGCGCCTGACGCTGATTGGCGCCCTGTATATCACGGCAGTGAGCATCCTGCCGGAGTTCATGATTCTCTACGGGGGGGTGCCGTTCTATTTCGGTGGTACCTCCCTGCTCATCATCGTCGTGGTGGTGATGGATTTCATGGCCCAGGTTCAGACCCATCTGGTCTCCCACCAGTACGAGGGGCTGATGAAAAAGGCCAATTTGAAGGGTGGCGGCCGCGGCATCTAGGTCGCACGGCCCGCGTAGCTGGAGCAGAGCAATGAAAGTACGAGCATCGGTCAAGAAAATCTGCCGTAACTGCAAGATCATCCGTCGCCACGGCAGTGTGCGCGTGATCTGCAAGGATCCCCGGCACAAGCAGCGCCAGGGCTGAGGCCCCGGAGGGGAAAAATCGTTGATTTTCTTGAAAAATCACCTGGTTTGGATGTACCATAGCGCGTTTTCCGTGGCGCTTTGGCAGTAAATCAAGCACTTGAGGGAGTGGCTTCATGGCCCGTATAGCAGGTATCAATATTCCGGTTAACAAGCATGCCGTGATCGCGCTGCAGTCGATCTATGGCATCGGGAATACGCGCGCACGGCAGATTTGCGAGGCCGCCGGCGTGCAGCCTTCGACCAAAATCAAGGATCTGGCCGAGAGCGAGCTCGAGGCGCTGCGCAGCGAGGTGGGCAAGTTCACCGTCGAGGGTGACCTGCGCCGTGAGGTCTCCATGAATATCAAGCGCCTGATGGATCTCGGCTGCTACCGCGGCCTGCGCCACCGTCGCGGCCTGCCGGTGCGTGGTCAGCGTACCCGTACCAATGCCCGTACCCGCAAGGGTCCGCGCAAGATGATCAAGAAGTAATTACGTAACCAAATTTAACGTTTTTCAGGTAACAGCATGGCAACAAAATCCGGTTCGCGGAAGAAAAAGGCCAAGCGCAATGTCTCCGACGGCATCGCGCATGTCCACGCTTCCTTCAACAACACCATTGTGACCATCTCCGATCGCCAGGGTAACGCCCTGTGCTGGGCCACGGCGGGCGGCTCCGGTTTCCGCGGCTCGCGCAAGAGCACGCCTTTTGCCGCGCAGGTGGCGGCAGAGCGCGCCGGCACGGCGGCCAAGGAATTTGGTGTCAAGAACCTGGAAGTTTGTGTCAAGGGTCCTGGCCCGGGTCGTGAGTCGGCGGTACGCGCACTCAACGCACAGGGTTTCAAGATCACCAGTATTACTGACGTAACGCCGATCCCGCACAACGGGTGTCGGCCGCCGAAAAAACGTCGCGTTTAATTCAGGAGCAGAGCATTGGCCAGATATATCGGTCCCAAGTGCCGCCTTTGCCGTCGCGAAGGTGACAAACTTTTTCTAAAGGGTGAGAAGTGCCATTCGGCGAAATGCCCGATGGAGTCGCGTCCGTTTCCGCCGGGCCAGCACGGGCAGCGCCGTAGCCGTCTGTCCGACTACGCCACCCAGCTGCGCGCCAAGCAGAAGCTGCGCCGCATCTACGGCATCCTGGAAGACCAGTTCCGCCGCTACTACAAGGAAGCGGATCGCATCAAGGGTTCCACCGGCGAGAACCTCCTGCAGCTGCTGGAGTCGCGTCTGGACAATGTCGTCTTCCGCATGGGCTTTGGCGCCTCGCGTTCAGAGGCCCGCCAGCTGGTGCGCCACAATGGCATCCTGCTCAACGGCAAGAAGATGAATATTCCCTCCGCCAGGGTCAGGCCGGGTGACGTCATCAGCCTGACCGAGAAGGCGCGCAACCAGTTGCGCACCAAGGCCGCGATGGAACTGGCGGAGCAGCGTGGTATCCCGGAATGGCTGAGCGTTGACACCAAGAAAGGGGAAGGCACCTTCAGGAGCCTGCCCGAACGCAGTGATCTGCCTTCCGACATCAACGAGCAGCTGGTGGTGGAGTTGTACTCGAAGTAAGTTTTACCTTCCGGTGCGTACCGCGCGCCGGAAGCTTTGGGTCACTAGCGGATTTAACACAGGGAAACACACAAGAGGCTTTCCATGCAGGGGTCTGTAACAGAATTTCTCAAGCCACGTATCGTGGACGTACAGCAGAAGAGTGCAACACAGGCGCGCATCGTGCTGGAGCCGCTGGAGCGCGGATTTGGCCACACGCTGGGCAACGCCCTGCGCCGTATCCTGCTTTCCTCCATGGCCGGTTGCGCGGTCACGGAGGTGGAAATCGAAGGTGTGCTGCACGAATACACCTCGGTCGAGGGCGTACAGGAAGACGTCGTCGAGATCCTGCTCAACCTCAAGGGTCTCGCGCTGCGCATGACCAATCGTGACGAAGCAACCCTGACCCTCAACAAGAAGGGCCCGGGTGTCGTTACCGCGGGTGACATTACCCTCGACCATGACGTCGAGCTGATCAATCCCGAACACGTCATTGCCCACCTCACCAAGGCCGGTGAACTGAACATGACGCTCAAGGTCGAGCGTGGTCGCGGCTACGAGCCCGCCACGGTGCGTACCGAAAATGATGAGGGTGATCGCCCCATTGGTCGCATGGTGCTGGACGCCAGCTTCAGCCCGGTGTCACGTGTCGCGTATGTTGTCGACAGTGCCCGCGTTGAGCAGCGCACCAACCTCGACAAGCTGATCATCGAGTTGGAGACCAACGGCACCATCGACCCCGAAGCGGCCATCCGCCAGTCGGCAACCATTCTGCAGGACCAGTTGTCCGCCTTCGTTGACCTGAAGGGCAAGCAGGAAGCCGAGCCGCAGGAAGAAGAGCCGGAGATCGATCCCGTATTGCTGCGCCCGGTGGACGACCTGGAACTGACCGTGCGTTCCGCCAACTGCCTGAAGGCCGAGCAGATCTACTACATCGGCGACCTGATCCAGCGTACTGAAGTGGAGCTGCTAAAGACCCCGAACCTTGGCAAGAAGTCCCTGACCGAAATCAAGGACGTGCTTGCCTCGCGTGGCCTGTCACTCGGCATGCGCCTCGAGAACTGGCCGCCAGCGAGTCTCAAGGACAAGCACGATGACAAAACGGGAACCTGAGGGTTCTTTCCGAATCAACGAATTGTTTTGAAGGTAGGCAATCATGCGTCACCGTAAGAGTGGTCGACAACTAAACCGTAACAGCAGCCATCGCAAGGCCATGTTCCGCAACATGGCGGCCTCACTGTTCCGCCACGAGATGATCCGTACCACCCTGCCCAAGGCCAAGGAGCTGCGTCGCGTCGCCGAGCCGCTGATCACGCTTGCCGGCACCGACACCGTTGCGAATCGCCGCCTGGCCTTTGCCCGCCTGCGGGATCGCGAGATCGTCAGCAAACTGTTCAACGAGCTGGGTCCGCGTTACGCCGAGCGCCCGGGTGGTTACCTGCGCATCCTCAAGTGCGGTTTCCGCCCCGGTGACAATGCCCCCATGGCCTATGTCGAACTGGTGGATCGCCCTGTGGGTGCCGAAACCGCCGAGGCGGCGGAAGCCGAGGGCGCCGAGGCCTGAGCGAGGGCATGCACTGCATGCATGGTAAAAAAAACCGGGCGCTGCCCGGTTTTTTTGTGGCCGGGTCTTTATACCGACTAAACACGTGTTTCCAATTCCCGGACACCTGAAAATAACGGACTACATCGCCTCTCTGCAAACTGTAGTGGGACCGGGGACTCGTTTTAGGGGGAGTGCCGCGCAATGATCGCCCTGTTTACCGATTTCACCCTCAACGGTCCCTACGTGGGCCAGTTACACGCCGTGCTCGCGCAACTCGCCCCCCGGGTGCGGGTGCTCGACCTGATGCACGATGCGCCGCGCTGTGATCCACGCGCGGCGTCCTGCCTGTTGCCGCGGATCCTCGATGCCCTGCCCGAAACGGCGCTGGTGGTGGCAGTGGTGGATCCGGGCGTGGGCGACCCCGCGCGCCAACCCGTGATCCTCGAGGCGGACGGGCGTTGCCTGGTGGGACCGGACAACGGTCTCCTCTCGCGGGTGGCACAGGCGGCACGAGAAACCCGCTGGTGGCATATCACCTGGCGGCCACCACGCCTGTCCGACAGTTTCCACGGCCGCGACCTGTTCGCCCCGGTCGCCGCCCACCTTGCCAACGGCACGCCACCGGCGGAGCTGGCGGAACCCCTGGAGGCACCCCTGCATGCGCAGGTCCCCGTGGATCTCTACGAAGTGGTCTACGTGGATGCCTTCGGCAACCTCGTCACCGGTATCACCGCCGGGGCGCTCAGTGATGCGGCGCGCCTCGCCATCGGCAACCGGGCAATTGGCCATGCGCGGACCTTCTCGGACGTCGCCGAGGGGGCGCTGATGTGGTATCGCAATTCCATGGGGCTGGTGGAGATCGCGCAGAATCGCGCCAGTGCCGCGGCAACGCTGGACTGTGCCATCGGTACGCCCCTGCGGGTGCTGGATGACTGAGATTTCAGTTGGACTTCAGTTGCCGAGGACCTGTTCGCCCGCCGTCGACGGGTTGTCCATCTCGATACGGTTACGGCCGTTCTTCTTGGCGGTATAGAGCAGGGCATCGGCGCGGCCGAGCAGGGCCTCGCTATTGTCCGTGTACAGGCAGGAGGTCAGGCCGGCGGAAAAGGTCGGGATGGGGATGGTCTCGTCGGGCAGCGCCAGCCTGCTGTCCATGGCCTGCTGGCGTGCCTTCTCCAGCGCGCGCAGGGCCTCGTCGAGACTGGTGTTGGGAAACAGGATGGCAAACTCTTCGCCGCCGTAGCGGGCCACCAGGTCATGGCGACGAAACTGCGACAGGATGTCGCTGGCATACTGTTTCAGCACCTTGTCGCCCACGGCATGCCCGTGGCTGTCGTTGATCTGCTTGAACTCGTCGAGATCCAGCAGGGCAATGGTCAGCGGGTACTGGTAGCGGCGTGAACGGTCGATCTCGTCGTCCAGCCGTTGCAGGAAGGCGCGGCGGTTGGGCAACTGCGTCAGGTCATCGGTAAGGCTGAGGGTGCGGACATGATCGAGCTCCTGGCTCAGTTCATGGCTGTTGCGCCGGATGAGATGCAGGAAGGCCTCGGTCTCACTGAGCATGCGCACCACCTCGTTCTGCTCGGCGAGGATGTGGTTGATTTCCGAGATGGCATGCTGGCGCACGTTTTCCACGTCCTCCTTGTTCTCCGCGCGTTCCAGCTGGTAGAGCGTCTCTTCGAGCAACAGGCCGAACTTCTCCTGGTGCTGGATGGTCTCGAGGATCCGCGCCGTGAGGGTCTCCTGCAGATCGTGGAGCTGTTGCGTCTGCTTGCTGAGGCGCTTCTGGAAACCGGCCGGGATGGCCGGAGCGGCGGCTTCTTCCGCCGCGGCGGGGACGGGGATCTCGGCCTGGGAGTCGAGATTGAGTTCGCCCAGCGTGATCCCGGCCTGGGACTCCATGGGCTCCAGCTCCGCCTCCTCGCCCCCCGTGTCCACTTCGCCGCCGGCAGGCTGCGGCCGGGCGGCGGGCCGGGGTTCCGGCTCCGTCGCCGGTCTGTGTGGCGCGGTATGCGGGCCGGTGGCGGTGGCGCCGATGAGGGGAGCGAAGGCCTCGCGCAGGAGATCGGCATCGGGATCGGCCACCTCGGTGGCGAGGCGAATGGCCTTTTGCAGGTAAACCTGCAGGGCGGCCAGCTCGGCCAGGGTGATGGGCGGCATGAGGCGTTTCTGCACCATCTTGAGCTCGAGGTTGAGCAGCGAATCCCCGGGCAGTTGCTTGCGCAACACCGCCAGCAGGTTGTGCAGCACGACGGCATAACCCCGGCTGACCTTGTTCTGGGTGCGTTCCATTTCCCGCACCACATGGGAGACATGACGGTAGATGACGCTACCACCGGGATCGGATTTCAGTGGATCGAGGAGACGGAGGACATTCTCGGCACTCAACCCCTGAACGACTGGCGTGTTCTTGTCTTTGTCAGGCATCAAAAGTGGACATCACAGCGGCCTGTCTGGCGGGCAGCTGAACTGTTGATTGTTGTCGAGGGCTACCGGTGCGTGTCCGTACCTGGGGGTATCCGTGATGTTATGGTTCTTGTGATCGCCCAGTTTTGTATATGTACTGAATCTAACCCGATTCCCCCCTGCTGTCGAGATTGCAAAATGACTAATCCATAAACGGTTCTTGGTTACCGTCTCCTCACGAGGTATACAATAAATCAGGCGCTTATCCTCGACATATCAAGTACTGCAATAAATGACTGCCGTATTGCCAGAATTTCTGCATTTTTGCCCCCTAGATTTGCCAAAATGAAGGCCACCCGGGTGGTCCCTGATCCGGCCAGTCCGTCCTCGTACGGGGGCAGGGCGCCGGGGGCAGACCCGCAGAAGCTGGTGCCGGCGTTACCAGGTGGGTGTGCGCGTGTGAGCCGGGCGGCGTCTGGAGAAAACGGTGAGAAAACAGGGAGACAAGGCGTGAAAAAGAAAATCTTCTGGGGCGCGGCGGGGCTCGTGGTCCTTGCCATCGGAGCACTGGTATGGCTGGGAACGGGGCAGCGTGGTGGCGAGGCGCCCAGCGGGGGCGGGGAGGGGACGCCCGTGGTGGTGCGCGCCGACGACACGCCCGTCGCGGTACTCGATGTCTCCGAGCGCACCCTGGACGATCATCCCGCACTGGCCGTGATCTTCTCCACGCCGCTGGATCCCGCGCGCGACTACCGGGAGTTTCTCCAGGTCAGCCGCGACGGCGAGGCGGTGGATGGCGCCTGGGTGCTGAGCGAGTCGCGGCGCATCCTCTATTTCCCGCACATCGAACCCCAGCAAAGCTACACGGTGCTGGTGCGCCGCGGCCTGGCGGCGGCCAATGGTACACGCCTGGTGCGCGCCACCGAGGAGACCGTGACCACGCGCAAGATCACACCGGCGGCGGGTTTCGCCAGCCAGGGCAGCGTCCTGCCCGGCGGTATCAGTGACGGCCTGCCCATCATGACGGTCAACGTGCCGGAGGTGGACATCCAGTTCCTGCGCGTCAGGCCGGACAAGCTCGCCACCTTCCTCAATGCGTACTATCGCGGCCAGCGCAGCTACGGCTACTACGAGCTGGATCGCATGTCGGCCTTTACCGAGAGCGTCTATCTCGCGCGCTTCACTACCGAAGCAAAGCCCGATACCCGCACCATTACCCATATCCCGGTACAGGACATCGACGAGTTGAAGTCCCCCGGTCTCTACATCGCCGTGCTCAGTCAGCCGGGCAAGTTCACCTACAACTACAACACCACCTTCTTCGTCACCTCCGATCTCGGCCTGCACGCACGCGTCTATGCCGAACGCATGGACGTGTACCTCAACTCGCTGGCCAGTGGCAGGGCGCTGGCCGACGTGCGCGTGGAGCTGCTGGATGCAAAGGGGCGCACGGTGGAGCAGGTGTTCACCGACGAGGACGGGCGAGCAGTGTTCCAGTCGCGGCCACGCAAGGACCAGGTCCTGGTGGCGCGCCAGGACGACAACCTGGCCATCCTTTCCTTCCAGCAGGCGGCGCTGGACATGTCCGAGTTCCCGGTCACCGGCCCGCCGCAACATGAACTGGAAGTGTTCATCTACGGCAACCGTGATCTCTTTCGTCCCGGCGAGAACGTGGATGTTTCCCTGCTGCTGCGCGACGGTGATGGGCACGCCGTGCCCGATCAGCCATTGAGCCTGACCCTGCGCCGACCCGATGGCCAGCAGGCGGCAAACTTCACCCTCAGCCCGGGCGCGCTGGGCTACTACCAGCACCAGCTCCCCATCCCCGCCGACGCCCCCACCGGCAAGTGGTCGCTGGAGGTGCGTACCGCGCCGGGCAAGAAGACCCTGCCGGCGCAGACCTGGCAGTTCAACGTCGAAGAATTCCTGCCCGAGCGCATGAAACTGGCGCTGTCATCGACGCGCCCCTGGCTCGGGCTGGAAGAAGACTTCGTCATCGACGTGGTCGGCGCCTATCTCTACGGCGCGCCGGCGGCCGGCAATCGTTTTACCGCCGCACTGGCCCTCGCCCCCGCGCATCATCCGCTGGCGGACTTCAAGGACTATTACTTCGGTGACGTCAACGAGGACAACCGTGCCCGTTACCGCGAACTGGTGGATACGCAGCTCGACGAACAGGGGGAGTTGCAGTTGCGCGTGCGCCCCGAGAGTGAACGCCTCAACACGCCGCTGCGCGTGCGCGTCACCGGCAACGTCTTCGAGAGCGGCGGGCGGCCGGTGACGCGTTCCATCACCCGCATCGTGTGGCCGGCCGAGGCGCTCATCGGCATCCGCCCGCGCTTCGACGGCGAGTATGCCGAATCCAACAGCACCGCCGAATTCGAGATCATCCGCACCGGGCCCGAGGGTAAATTGCTCGCCGCCAGTGATTTGGAGGTACGCGTCATCCGCGAGGACCGCGACTACTACTGGACCTACGACGAACAGCGTGGCTGGCACTACGAGTATTCCGAGGCCCAGTATCCGATCCTCACCCGGGATCTGGCCTTCGCCGCCGGTGAGCGCGGCATCCTGCGCGTGCCGGTGGAGTGGGGCGCCTACCGCATCGAGATCAGCGATGCCGGCACCGGCCTGGTGACGCGCTACCGTTTTCATGCCGGCTGGAACTGGGCCAGTCGCGAGACCGCGCGCAGCGCACGGCCCGACAAGGTCAAGCTGGAACTGGACAAGGCCGCCTACGGCAAGGGCGACAGCCTGACGCTCACCGTCACGCCGCCGCAGGCGGGCGAGGGCATGATCCTCATCGAGAGCGACCACCTGTTGTGGAGCCGGCGCCTTGCCATTCCCGCCGAGGGCGCCACGCTCACCATCCCGCTGGCCGAGGAATGGCTTACGCGTCACGATCTCTATGTCACGGCGGTGGTCTTCCGCCCCGGCAGGGCGGCGGATCGCGCCACGCCAAAGCGGGCCATCGGCGTGGCCCACATCCCGCTGGCCCGCGAGGGGCGCCGGCTGGAGGTACAGCTGCAGGTTCCCGAGCGCATGCAGCCGCAAAACGATCTGACGGTGCGCATCAGGGTGCCTGACCTGAAGCAGGAAACCGCCATGGTCACGGTGGCGGCGGTGGACGAGGGGATCCTGAACATTACCGACTTCCGCACGCCGGATCCCTGGCAGCATTTCTTCGCCACGCGCCGCTACGGTGTCGAGGCCTGGGACATCTATCACCGCATCATCGAAAACCTTGCCGGCGTGCGCGCGCGCCTGCGCTTCGGCGGCGATGCGCCCATGTCACTCCAGGGTCCGCAACGCGGCAAGCGCGCCGATGCAAAGGTCAGGACCGTGGCGCTGTTCAGCGGCGCGGTGGAACTGGATGCCGCGGGTGAGGCGACGGTGAGCCTGCCCGTCCCCAATTTCAACGGCAGCCTGCGGGTCATGGCGGTGGCCTTCAGCGCCGATCGCTTCGGCGCCGGCGAGGAGACCGTCACCGTGGCCGCGCCGGTGGTGGCCGAGATCGCCACGCCGCGCTTCCTCAGTCCCGGCGACGACTCACAGGTGACGGTGGACCTGCACAACCTCAGTGGCCGGGCACAGGAACTCCGCTTCAAACTCAGCGCCAGCCCACCGCTTCGCCTGAAGCCCGTCACGCGCACGCTCAGGCTCGCCGACGGAGAGAAGGCCACGCTGCGTTTCCCGCTCTCCACCGTCGAGGACTTCGGTGTCGGCACCCTGCGCCTGACACTCCGGGGCAAGGACATCGACATCGCGCGCGAGTGGCAACTGGGTGTGCGTCCCGCCTGGCCGGCGGAGACACGGCGCCAGCGCCTGCGCCTCGAACATGGCGCGGACTGGTCCCTGCCGGCGGAGGTGATCAGGGGGTTGATGCCGGACACCGTGGATGCCACGCTGGTGGTGAGCAACGTCCCGCCGCTCAACATCCGCGATGCGGTGCGGGGTCTGCTGCACTACCCCTACGGCTGCCTGGAGCAGACCACCAGCAGCGCCTTCCCGCTGGTGTACGTGGATGCACAGAGTGCGAAGCGCCTCGGCCTCGAGCCGCTCAGTCTCGCCGAGCGCGCGAAACGCCTCGAGACGGCCTTCCGGCGCATCCAGTCCATGCAGTTGCCCAGCGGCGGTTTCGGCCTGTGGAACGGCAACGGGCCGGAAGAGCTGTGGCTCACGCCCTACGCCACCGACTTCCTCCTCGAGGCCCGCGAAAAGGGCTTCGACGTGCCTCCCGAGATGCTGCAAAAGGCGCTGGAGAACCTCCTGCGGCGCCTGCGCTCCGGCAATACCCAGCCGGGCTCCCGTTACTACACCCAGTCGCCGGCCCATTTCCGCTTCGCGGCGCAGGCCTACTCGGCCTACGTGCTGGCGCGGGTGCAGCGCGCCCCGCTGGGTACCCTGCGCAGCCTCTACGACAACCACCGCAAGGATGCCGAGTCCGGTCTGCCGCTGGTGCAACTGGGGATCGCCCTGCGCCTCGCCGGCGATCAACGCCGTGGTGACGAGGCCATCTCCGCCGGCCTGGCCACGCCCCGCGTGAAGCAGCGCTACCTCGGTGACTACGGCTCGCCGGTGCGCGACATGGCCCTGATGCTGGCCCTGCTGGATCGCCACGGTATCGCGGTGGCGGGACGTACCGAGTTGCTCTTCGCGCTGGCCGACGAGATCCGTCAGCGGCGCTACTACAGCACCCAGGAACGTCTCGCCCTGTTTCTCGCCGCCCGTGATCTCGACCGTCACGCGGGCCAGCCCTGGCAGGCCGTGTTGCGCATGGGCGAGACGACACGGGAGATCGACCAGGCGGGTCGGCTGGTCTTGCCGCTCGGCGCCGAGGACTGGCGCACCGGCCTGCGCCTCGAGTCGCGCAACGACGCCCCCCTGTTCGCGGAGCTGGTGGTCAACGGCTACACCTCAAGGGCGCCGGCGCCGGTGGCGGATCCCGTGCGCATCAACCGCGCCATCTACGATCTCGACGGCAAACTGGTGGGGGACAGGCCCCTGCGCGTCGGCGAGCTGTTGCTGGTGCAGTTGCAGGCCAGCACGGACGAGCGCATCGAGGACGCGCTGGTGGTGGATCTCCTGCCCGCCGGCCTCGAGGTGGAGAACCTCAACATCTCGCAGGGCACGCGTCTGGATGAGCTGCGCATCAACGGCGTCGATCCGCGTGCCGCCATGGCCGCCAGTGTCATCAAGCACGTTGAGTACCGCGACGATCGCTTCGTCGCCGCTGTGTCCCTGCAACGCTGGGGCGACACCAGCCTGTTCTACCTGGTGCGGGTGGTCTCGCCGGGCAGCTACACGGTGCCGCCGCCCTACGTGGAAGACATGTATCGTCCGGAGATCCGCGCCATCGGCGCGAGCGGCAAGCCGCTGCGTATCCTCAACGCCCCGGGCGGGCAGGGCAGCTAGATGTCGGCGCGCACGGCGGCCTGCC